>NZ_LZKC01000236.1:0-4591 GCF_001672685.1 Mycobacterium sp. E2462 | reverse complement strand
CGATCACCTCGGCGCCCAGGTCGCGGACCCGCTTGCTGCGCAGCTCGCTGGCCCGGTCGCGGTTGCGGGCCAGCGCCTCCATCGAGTCGAACGTCGAGCACGACACCGCCCGGCGGCCGGCCGGGTGGTCGACCAGCAGGCTGGCGCTGCAGAACCCGTCGAGCTCCTCCAGCTCGGGCAGCACCGCGGACCGGTAGAAGGCCACCGAGCGGTGCAGCTGGTCGGGCACCACCTTGAGCCAGGTGGCGCGCACGCAGGCGCCCTCGCGGGACGGGTGGTCGCGGTGCAGCAGGGCGATCTCCCATTCCTCGATCCGGGCGCTGCCGTCGAACATCAGCGCCGCGCGGTCCCGGATCGGCGCGACCCGCGGCGCGGCGGCCCGCATCGCGTCCACCGACTCCCAGGAGCTGGTGGCGATGCAGGTGCCGGACTGGCGGTCGACCAGCAACGAGAGGCCCACGTACCCCTCGATCTGCTGGCAGGCGGGCATGACGACGTCGCGCACGTGCGCGATGCCGATGTCGACCGCCAGAGGCTGGGCCGCGATGGTGGTAGAGCGTGCGTACATGATCGGCCTCCTGGTCAGGGGCTTGCAGCGACGCGCCCCGGTGGCGTCACCGGTCCCACCGATCACCTTCCTCCTGCCCGCCACCGGCCGCAATCACTTTTTGTGGCCGCGGTCACGCCGCGGGCCGGTCCTTCGCGGGCCCCGGGCCGGCGCCGTAGGCTGGTCGGGATGCATACCGATGTGCTGGACGTGGACACGACACGGCGCCGCATCGTCGATCTGACCGACGCGGTGCGCGGGTTCTGCTGGTCGCGCGGTGACGGCCTGTGCAACGTCTTCGTCCCGCACGCGACGGCGGGCGTGGCCATCATCGAGACCGGCGCCGGCTCCGACGACGACCTGCTCGACACGCTGGAACGGTTGCTGCCGCGCGACGACCGCTACCGGCATTCGCACGGGTCGCCGGGCCACGGCGCCGACCACGTGATGCCGGCGCTGGTGGCGCCGTCGGTCACCGTGCCCGTGTCGGCGGGGGAGCCGATGCTGGGCACCTGGCAGAGCATCGTCCTGGTGGACTTGAATCGGGACAACCCGCAGCGCTCGGTTCGGTTGAGCTTCCTGGAGGGTTAGCGGCCGGGCGGTCAGCGCCAGGTACTGTGAGCGGTCGAAATGCGTCGACGGACGGTGATGTGAGTAAGAGGGAAGAAGCGGGCTAGAAGTGCAGACACACGAGATCAGGAAGAGGTTTCTTGATCATTTCGTGAAGGCGGGCCACACCGAGGTGCCCAGCGCATCGGTGATCCTCGATGACCCCAACCTGCTGTTCGTCAACGCGGGCATGGTCCAGTTCGTCCCGTACTTCCTGGGCGCGCGCACCCCGCCCTACGCGACCGCCACGAGCATCCAAAAGTGCATCCGCACCCCGGACATCGACGAGGTGGGCATCACCACCCGGCACAACACCTTCTTCCAGATGGCCGGCAACTTCTCGTTCGGCGACTACTTCAAGCGCGGCGCGATCGAACTGGCGTGGGGCCTGCTGACCGCGGGCGTCGACGCCGGCGGATACGGGTTCGATCCCGAACGACTCTGGGCGACAGTGTATCTCGACGATGACGAGGCCGCTCAGCTGTGGCGCGAGGTGGCCGGCCTGCCCGACGAGCGGATCCAGCGCCGCGGCATGGCCGACAACTACTGGTCGATGGGCATCCCCGGCCCGTGCGGGCCGTCGTCGGAGATCTACTACGACCGCGGGCCGGAATTCGGGCAAGAGGGCGGCCCGGCGGTCAACGAGGACCGCTACATCGAGATCTGGAACCTCGTGTTCATGCAGAACGAGCGCGGCGAGGGCACCTCGAAGGAGGACTTCGAGATCCTGGGGCCGTTGCCGCGCAAGAACATCGACACGGGCATGGGCGTCGAGCGGGTGGCGTTCATCCTCCAGGGCGTGCACAACGTCTACGAGACCGACCTGCTGCGGCCGGTGATCGACACGGTGGCCGCGGCGGCCGCGCGCCCCTATGACGCCGGTAATCACGCCGACGACGTGCGTTACCGGGTGATCGCCGACCACAGCCGCACCGCGGCCATCCTCATCGGCGACGGCGTCACGCCCGGCAACGACGGGCGCGGCTACGTGCTGCGGCGGCTGCTGCGGCGGGTGATCCGCTCGGCGAAGTTGCTCGACATCGACGGCCCGATCGTGGGCGAGTTGATGGCCACCGTGCGTGACGCGATGGGTCCGTCGTACCCGGAGCTGGTCGCCGACTTCGACCGGATCCGCCGCATCGCGGTGGCCGAGGAGACCGCGTTCAACCGGACGCTCGCGTCGGGGTCCAAGCTGTTCGACGACGTGGCCGACTCCACCAAAGCGTCCGGAGCGCAACACATTTCGGGCTCCGACGCGTTCACGCTGCACGATACCTACGGGTTTCCGATCGAGCTGACGCTGGAGATGGCCGCCGAGGCAGGCCTGGCCGTCGACGAGGCGGGGTTCCGCGAGCTGATGGCCGAACAGCGGCGCCGGGCCAAGGCCGACGCGGCCGCCCGCAAGCACGCCCACGCCGACCTGACCGCGTACCGCGAGCTGGTCGACGCCGGGCCCACCGAGTTCACCGGTTTCGACGAACTGACCTCCGAGGCAAAGATCTTGGGCATCTTCGTCGACGGCAAGCGGGTGCCGGTGGTCACGCACGAGGGGGCCGAGCGCGTCGAGATCGTCCTGGACCGCACCCCGCTCTACGCCGAGTCCGGCGGGCAGATCGCCGACGCGGGCACCATCAGCGGGACCGGCACCGGCGAGAGCGCCCGCGCGGCCGTCACCGACGTCCAGAAGATCGCCAAAACCCTGTGGGTGCACCGGGTCAACGTGGAGTCCGGTGAGTTCGTCGAGGGCGACACCGTGGTCGCCGCGGTGGACCCCGGCTGGCGCAAGGGCGCCACCCAGGGGCACTCCGGCACCCACATGGTGCACGCCGCGCTACGGCAAGTGTTGGGGCCCAACGCCGTTCAAGCGGGTTCGCTGAACCGCCCCGGCTACCTGCGGTTCGACTTCAACTGGCAGGGGCCGCTGTCCGACGAGCAGCGCACCCAGATCGAAGAGGTGACCAACGAGGCCGTGCAGGCCGACTTCGAGGTGCACACCTTCACCGAGAACCTCGAGAAGGCCAAGGCCATGGGCGCCATGGCGCTGTTCGGCGAGGCCTACCCCGACGAGGTGCGGGTGGTCGAGATCGGCGGCCCCTTCTCGATCGAGCTGTGCGGCGGGACGCACGTGCACAACTCCGCCCAGATCGGCCCGGTGACCATCCTCGGCGAGTCGTCCGTCGGCTCCGGGGTGCGCCGCGTCGAGGCTTACGTCGGCCTGGACTCGTTCCGCCACCTGGCCAAGGAGCGCGCGCTGATGGCCGGGCTCGCGTCGTCGTTGAAGGTGCCCTCGGAAGAGGTGCCCGCCCGGGTGGCCGGCCTCGTCGAGCGGCTCAAGGCCGCCGAGAAGGAACTCGAACGCGCCCGGCTGGCCGGCGCCCGCGCCGCGGCGACCAACGCGGCCGCCGGCGCGCAGCAGGTCGGTAACGTTCGCGTGGTGGCGCAACGGATGTCCGCGGGTGTGACGGCGGGCGACCTGCGCTCCCTGGTCGGCGACATCCGCGGCAAGCTGGGCAGCGACCCCGCGGTGGTCGCCCTGATCGCCGAGGGCGAGGGCGGCGCCGTCCCGTACGCGATCGCCGCCAATCCCGCGGCTCAGGACCTGGGCATCAGCGCCAACGACCTGATCAAGCACCTCGCCGCCGCCGTCGAGGGTCGCGGCGGCGGCAAGCCCGACCTGGCGCAGGGCTCCGGCAAGAATCCGGCCGGCATCGACGCAGCGCTCGACGCGGTCCGCAACGAGATCGCCGTGATAGCGCGGGCCGGCTGAGTGGGCCCGGCACAGCACCGCCTGCCCGACCGGCCCGGCGGCCCGAGCGAGGATCCCGGGCGCGGCCGGCGGCTCGGGATCGACGTCGGCACCGTCCGCATCGGCGTGGCCAGCAGCGACCCCGACGGCATCCTGGCCACCCCGGTGGAGACCGTGCGCCGCGAGCGCACCGGAAAACACCTGCGGCGGCTGGCCGCGCTGGTCGCCGAGTTCGAGGCGGTCGAGGTGGTCGTCGGCTTGCCCCGGACGCTGGCCGACCGCACCGGTAAGTCGGCGCTGGACGCGATCGAGTTGGCCGAGGCCCTGGCCGAGCGGGTGGCGCCCACCCCGGTGCGCCTCGCCGACGAGCGGCTGACGACGGTCAGCGCGCAGCGGTCGCTGCGGTCGGCGGGTGTGCGGGCCAAAGAACAGCGGGCGGTAATCGACCAGGCGGCGGCCGTGGCGATCCTGCAGAGCTGGCTCGACCAGCGCCGCGCCGCCCGCACCGGCCCGGGGGAGGCCGGCGATGGTTGACAGCGCGCGCGACCAGCGCTCCGAGACCGAGCCCGCCAAGCCGACGCGGCGCAAGAGCCGCGCCGCCCGGCGCGCGGAGGCCAGCCGCCGGCGCCGCCGCTTCGTCATCCGGGTGTCGCTGGCGCTGCTGGTCGTCGTGGTGATCGCCGGCGTGT
>NZ_LZKC01000235.1:0-10585 GCF_001672685.1 Mycobacterium sp. E2462 | reverse complement strand
GCAGATCGCCATCCTCGTCGCGCTAGGCCACCAGCTGGCCGCGGTGCCCTACCTGGAGTCGGTGGTGCTGGGCGCCGAGGCGCTGGTCAGGATGCCGGCGTCGATCAGCTTGCCCCACAGGTCCCGGTCGAACCGCTGCTCGAGCCCGTCGAGGTGGCGCTGGTGTTCCGGGGTGCACACCGAGTCGACGATGGTGTCGACCAGGCCGCCGAGGTCATGCGCCGCTTCGGTTGTCGTGAAATCCATGAACGTCCGTCCTTCTGCTCAGCGGTTGGCCCGCGGCAGGCCGAGCGCGACCATGCCGATGATGTCGCGCTGCACTTCGTTGGTGCCGCCGCCGAAGGTCAGGATCAGGCAGGCCCGGTGCATGCGCTCGACCCGGCCGCGCAGCAGAACGCCCGGCGAATTCTGGCGCACCGTGGCGGCCGTGCCCAGCACCTCCATCAGCAGCCGGTAGGCCTCGGTGGCCAACTCGGTGCCGTAAACCTTGGCCGCCGACGCGTCGGCGGGGGAGAGGGCCTCGCCCTCGGACGACGCCAGCTCCCAGTTGATCAGCTTGAGTACCTCGGCCTTGGCGTGCACCCGCGCCAGGTTGATCTGCACCCACTCGGAGTCGATGAGCCGGGCGCCGCCGGCGTCCTTGGTGTTCTGCGCCCACTCCCGGACCTCCCGCAGGGCCAGGAAGATCGGCTGCGCGGACACCAGGGCGACCCGCTCGTGGTTGAGCTGGTTGGTCACCAGCTTCCAGCCGCCGTTCTCCTCGCCGACCAGGTTCGTCACCGGGACCCGCACGTCGGAGTAGTAGGTGGCACTGGTGTCCACGCCGGACACGGTGTGTACCGGGGTCCACGAGAAGCCCTCGGCCGTCGTCGGCACCACCAGCATGGAGATGCCGCGGTGCTTCTTGGCCTCGGGGTTGGTGCGCACCGCCAACCAGACCCAGTCGGCGTAGGCGATGAGGCTGGTCCACATCTTCTGCCCGTTGATGACGTAGTCGTCACCGTCGCGGACCGCGTTGGTGCGCAGGTTCGCCAGGTCGGTGCCGGCGCCGGGCTCCGAATAGCCGATGGAGAAGTGCAGCTCGCCGGCCGCGATTTTGGGCAGGAAGAACTTCTTCTGCTCTTCGGTGCCGAAGGCCATGATGGTCGGCGCCACGCTGTTGATCGTCAGGAACGGCACCGGCACGCCGGCGATCGCCGCCTCGTCGGTGAAGATCAGCGAGTCCATGGCCGAGCGGTCTTGGCCGCCGTACTCCTTGGGCCAGTTCAGGGTGAGCCAGCCGTCCTTGCCCATCTGGGCGACGGTGTCGCGGTACGCGGTGCCCGTCCCCACCTCGCCCTCCGTCGAGGTCAGCGCCTCGCGGCGCTCGGGCGTCATCAGCGTGGTGAAGTACGACCGCAGCTCGCGGCGCAGCTCCTCCTGTTCCGGGGTGTAACTGATGCGCATTTCAGCCGTCCTTCGCTAACGTCTCGCCCGTAATGCCACGTCACACTCCGCGGCTCGACCAACGGCCACCCGTTCGCCTTCCCGGTTGTAACACGTTCTAGTCTGGGAATCCAGCGACCGTTTTGCCAGACGCGCCGGGGCCCTATGGTGGTCCTACACGCCGATGGGGCGTGTCCTCGGAATGATGGCCTGGCTCAAGGAGGGTGCTGTGCGGGTGATCGTGGACCGTGACCGGTGCGAAGGTAACGCGGTGTGCTTGGGAATCGCTCCCGATATCTTCGACCTGGACGACGAGGACTACGCCGTCGTGAAGCTCGACCCGATTCCCGCCGACCAGGAGCAATTGGCCGAGCAAGCCATCGCCGAGTGCCCGCGCGCCGCGCTGCTACGCGGCGACTGACCGCACCGTCACCGACAACTAGAGGTATTCATAAATTGACTAGGCCTTTTGACCCGGCTTCTCCTCAGACCGCTCCGCGGTCCGCATCGTCGCCGGGAGCCAACACGAACGCGACCGATCTGTCCGGAAAGGTCGCGGTGGTCTCCGGCGCGGCCGCGGGGCTGGGCCGCGCCGAGGCGCTCGGCTTAGCCCGCCAGGGCGCCACCGTCGTCGTCAACGACATCGCGGCCGCGTTGGACGCCTCCGACGTCATCGATGAGATCAATACCACCGGCGCCAAGGCCGTCGCCGTGGCCGGCGACATCAGCGAACGCTCGACGGCCGACGAGCTGGTTGCCACCGCCGACGGGCTGGGCGGTCTCGACATCGTTGTCAACAACGCCGGGATCACCCGCGACCGGATGCTGTTCAACATGTCCGACGAGGAGTGGGACCTGGTGATCGCGGTCCACCTGCGGGGTCACTTCCTGCTGACCCGCAACGCCGCCACCTACTGGCGGTCGAAGGCCAAGGAGGCGGGCGGGACCGTCTTCGGCCGCATCGTCAACACCGCGTCGGAGGCAGGGTTGGTCGGTCCGGTGGGGCAGGCGAACTACGGCGCCGCCAAGGCGGGCATCATCTCGCTCACCCTGACCGCGGCGCGAGCGCTGGGCCGCTACGGCGTGACCGCCAACGCGATCTGCCCGCGGGCGCGGACCGCGATGACGGCCGACGTGTTCGGCCCCGGCCCCGACGCCGGGGAGGGTGGCGTCGACCCGTTGTCGCCAGAGCACGTCGTGAGCCTCGTCAAGTTCTTGGCGAGCCCGGCCGCCGCGGAGGTCAACGGTCAGGTGTTCATCGTCTACGGGCCCCAGGTGACGCTGGTTGCCGCGCCCACCGCGGAGCACCGATTCAGCGCCGACGGGGCCGCCTGGGAGCCCGCGGAGCTGAGCGCGACGCTGCAGAACTACTTTGCTGGCCGTGACCCTGAGCGAAATTTCGCGGCGTCCGCGTTGATGGAGCAATAGGGCGGCGAATTGGCCTCCGAAAGGCTCCGGACCAGGTAGAACGTGTTTCAGTTTGACACGTGACAAGTGGTTCTGACCTGCTGTGTTAACGGTTCGGACAAACTAATTCCGTTCATTGACACGGTGAAGTCGTTCTGAGTTAATATGATCCGGCTCACACGGGTCGGCGTGTGACTGACGACATCGCATAAGCAACACTTAGACTTCGCCGTGAGCAGCTGAGGGGGGACTCAAGTTGATCGAACAACTTGCGGTGCCCGCGCGCGCCGTCGGCGGGTTCTTCGAAATGATGATCGACACCGCCCGCGCCGCGTTTCGCCGGCCGTTCCAACTCGGTGAATTCCTCGACCAGACCTGGATGATCGCGCGGGTCTCGCTGCTGCCCACCCTGCTGGTGTCCATCCCGTTCACGGTGCTGGTGGCCTTCACGCTCAACATCCTGCTGCGCGAGATCGGCGCCGCCGACCTGTCCGGCGCTGGAACCGCGTTCGGCACCATCACCCAGCTGGGTCCGGTGGTCACGGTGCTGGTCGTGGCCGGTGCCGGGGCCACCGCGATCTGCGCCGACCTGGGCGCCCGCACCATCCGGGAAGAGATCGACGCGATGCGGGTGCTCGGCATCGACCCGATCCAACGGCTCGTCGTGCCCCGAGTGCTGGCGTCGACGGTGGTGGCGTTGCTGCTCAACGGCCTGGTCTGCGCCATCGGCCTCTCCGGTGGCTACGTGTTCTCCGTCTTCCTGCAGGGCGTCAACCCGGGGGCCTTCATCAACGGGCTGACGGTGCTGACCGGCCTGCGCGAGCTGGTGCTGGCCGAGGTCAAGGCCCTGCTGTTCGGTGTGATGGCCGGCATGGTGGGGTGCTACCGCGGCCTCACCGTCAAGGGTGGTCCGAAGGGCGTCGGCAACGCGGTCAACGAAACCGTCGTCTACGCCTTCATCTGCCTCTTCGTGATCAATGTGGTGATGACCGCCATCGGCGTCCGAATCTCGGCGAAGTGAGCGGGTGACCACCGATGAGCTATGACGCCACGCTGCGCTTTCGCCGGTTCTTCTCCCGGTTCCAGGGGCCGGTGGACGACTTCGGCGAACAGGCGCTGTTCTACGGCCAAACCGTTCGGTACGTCCCCAACGCGCTGACCCGCTACCGCAAGGAAACCGTCCGGCTGATCGCCGAGATGACCATGGGCGCCGGCGCGCTGGTGATGATCGGCGGGACGGTCGGTGTGGCCGCCTTCCTGACCCTGGCCTCCGGCGGTGTCATCGCCGTGCAGGGCTATTCGTCGCTGGGCAACATCGGCATCGAGGCGCTGACGGGGTTCCTGTCGGCGTTCCTCAACGTCCGGGTGGTCGCGCCGGTGATCGCGGGCATCGCGCTGGCCGCCACCATCGGCGCGGGCGCCACCGCCCAGCTGGGGGCCATGCGGGTGTCGGAGGAGATCGACGCCGTCGAATGCATGGCCGTGCACTCGGTGTCCTACCTGGTGTCGACCCGGTTGATCGCCGGGCTCATCGCGATCATCCCGCTGTACTCGCTGTCGGTGCTCGCCGCGTTCTTCGCCGCCCGCTTCACCACGGTGTACATCAACGGGCAGTCCAAGGGGCTCTACGACCACTACTTCAACACGTTCCTGATCCCCTCGGACCTGCTGTGGTCGTTTTTGCAGGCGATCGTCATGTCGATCGCGGTGATGCTCGTGCACACCTATTACGGCTACAACGCCAGCGGCGGGCCGGTGGGCGTGGGCATCGCGGTCGGTCAGGCGGTGCGGACATCGCTGATCGTCGTGGTCGTCATTACTTTGTTCATCTCGCTCGCTGTGTACGGAGCGTCCGGTAACTTCAACCTCTCCGGATAAGAGGACCGCTTACACAGTCATGGCAGAAACGGGAACGAAGCGCACCACCGTCCGGCTGGCCGCCGCGATACTGGCCAGCCTGATGGTGGGTTTCGCCGTGCTGACCTACCTCTCTTATACGGCGGCGTTCGCGTCGATCGACACGGTCACCGTCGCGGCGCCCCGCGCCGGGCTGGTGATGGAGAAGGGCGCCAAGGTCAAATACCGCGGCATCCAAATCGGCAAGGTCGAAACGATCGACTACTCCGGTGACCAGGCGCGGCTGATCCTCGGCATCAACAGCGACGACCTGCATTACATCCCGTCCAACGCGACCGTGCACATCGCCGGGAACACCATCTTCGGTGCGAAGGCGGTGGAGTTCATCCCGCCGGCGTCGCCCTCGCCGACCGCGCTGCGCCCCGACGCCCACGTCGCGGCGTCGGCCGTGCAGCTGGAGGTCAACACCTTATTCCAGTCGCTGATCGACCTGCTGCACAAGATCGACCCCGTCGAACTCAACGGGACGCTCAGCGCGTTCTCGGAAGGCCTGCGTGGCCACGGCGACGACCTCGGCGGAATCCTGTCGGGCCTCAATACCCTTGCGCGCCAGGCCAACCCGAAGCTGCCGACGCTGCAGGAGGACTTCCGCAAGGCCGCGGTGGTGACCAACACCTACGCCGACGCGGCGCCCGACCTCAACACCGTCTTCGACAACCTGCCGACCATCAACAAGACCGTCGTCGACCAGCAGAACAACCTCAACGACACGCTGCTGGCCACGATCGGGCTGGCCAACAACGCCTATGAGACGCTGGCGCCGGCCGAGCAGGACTTCATCGACGCCATCAACCGGCTGCGGGCCCCCTTGAAGGTGGCCTCCGAATACTCGCCGGAGTTCGGCTGCCTGTTCTCGGGAATCGACCGCGGCCTCAAGGAGTTCGGCCCCATCCTCGGTGTCCGGAAGGCGGGCCTGTTCACCTCGTCGAGCTTCGTGCTCGGGGCACCCGCGTACACCTACCCGGAGTCGCTGCCGATCGTGAACGGCTCCGGAGGCCCGAATTGCCGCGGCCTGCCGGACATCCCGAACAAACAACACGGCGGGTCGTGGTACCGGGCGCCGTTCCTGGTGACCGACAACGCCAACATCCCGTACGAGCCGTTCACCGAACTGCAGTTCGACGCCCCCTCGACCCTGCAGTTCCTGTTCCACGGTGCCTTCGCGGAACGGGACGACTTCTGATGCCCGCTCCGGGAGGAATGCCGTCGCACCGCTCGATGATGATCAAGGTCAGCGTCTTCGCGGTCGCCATGCTGCTGGTGTCCGCGGCCCTGGTGGTGGTGTTCGGCGATTTCCGGTTCGGCCCCGAAAGCACCTACCACGCGACGTTCACCGACGTGTCGCGGTTGAAGTCGGGCAACAAGGTCCGCATCGCCGGCGTGCCGGTCGGCGCGGTCTCCGGTGTGAAGCTCAACCCGGACAACACGATCGACGTGAAATTCGGGGTCGACAAGCGCTACACGCTGTACTCGTCGACCCGCGCGGTGATCCGTTACGAAAACCTGGTCGGGGACCGGTATCTGGAGATCACCTCCGGGCCGGGCGAACTGCGCAGGCTGCCGAACGGTGGCACGATCAACGCCGCGCACACCCAGCCCGCGCTGGACCTCGACGCGCTGCTCGGCGGGCTGCGGCCGGTGCTCAAGGGCCTGGACGCCGACAAGGTCAACACCATCAGCAGCGCCGTCATCCAGTTGCTGCAGGGTCAGGGCGGGGCGCTGTCGGACGTGCTGGCCAACACCAGCGCGTTCTCCTCGGCGCTGGGCCAGCGCGACCAACTCATCGGTGACGTCATCAACAACCTCAACACCGTGCTCAAGACGGTCGACGAGCGCAGCGCGAAGTTCTCCGCCAGCGTCGATCAACTGCAGCAGCTGATCAGCGGGCTGGCCAAGAACAAGGACGACATCGCCGGTGCCATCCCCCCGCTGGCGTCGACCACGACGGATCTGACGGACCTGCTGAAGAATTCGCGCCGGCCGCTGCAAGGCATCCTGGAAAACACCCGCCCGCTGGCCACCGAGATCGACAACCGCAAGGCCGAGGTCAACAACGACGTCGAGCAGCTTGGCGAGGATTACCTGCGGCTGGCGGCGCTCGGCGCCTACGGCTCGTTCTTCAACATCTACTTCTGCTCGGTGACCATCAAGATCAACGGCCCGGCCGGCGGCGACATCCTGTTGCCACTCGGTGGTCAGGTAGACCCGAGCAAGGGCAGGTGCGCTTTTGTCAAATAACCCTTCGCACGAACGCGACCCGCTGCGCACCGGCATCTTCGGCGTGGTGTTGGTGGTGTGCGTCGTGCTCATCGCGTTCGGCTACGCCGGGCTGCCGTTCTACCCGCAGGGCAAGACCTACGACGCCTACTTCACCGACGCGGGCGGCATCAACCCCGGCAACGCCGTGTACGTCTCGGGCCTGAAGGTCGGCAAGGTGACCTCGGTGGGGCTGGCCGGCGACAGCGCCAAGATCACTTTCAGCGTCGACCGGCACGTCGCGGTGGGTGACCAGTCGCTGGCCGCGATCCGCACCGACACCATCCTCGGCGAGCGGTCCATCGCGGTGACACCGGCCGGCGGTGGCAAGACGACCAGCATCCCGCTCAGCCGCACCACGACGCCCTACACCCTGGCCGGCGCGCTGGAGGACCTCGGCCAGAACGCGAACAATCTGGACAAGCCGCAGTTCGAGCAGGCCTTGAACGTGCTGACCGACACGCTGCACGACGCGACACCCGAGCTGCGCGGCGCGCTGGACGGCGTGACCTCCCTGTCGCGGACCCTCAACACCCGCGACGAGGCGCTGCAAGGCCTGCTGGCGCATGCGAAATCGGTGACCGGGGTGCTGTCCCAGCGCGCGGAGCAGGTCAACAAGCTGGTCGACGACGGCAACGAACTGTTTGCGGCGCTCGACGAGCGGCGCGCCGCGATCGGCCAGCTGGTCGGCGGCATCCAGGGCCTCTCCCAACAGATTTCGGGCTTCGTCGCCG
The DNA here is from genome assembly GCF_001672685.1 of Mycobacterium sp. E2462. Lineage (NCBI taxonomy): Bacteria > Bacillati > Actinomycetota > Actinomycetes > Mycobacteriales > Mycobacteriaceae > Mycobacterium > Mycobacterium sp. E2462. The sequence goes on along the minus strand of NZ_LZKC01000235.1, from coordinate 2,846 downwards.
ACAACCGCAAAGAGTTCGGCCCCGCCCTGAGCAAGCTCAACGACGTGCTCAGCGACCTCAACGAGCGCCGCGACTACATCACCGAGGCGCTCAAGCGGCTGCCCACCTACGCCACCGAGCTGGGCGAGGTCGTCGGCTCCGGGCCGGGATTCAACGTCAACGTCTACGGGGTGATCCCGGCGCCGCTGCTGGCCACGATGTTCGACTTCGTCTACCAGCCGGGCAAGATGCCGGCCAGCCTGGCCGACTACCTGCGGGGGTTGATCCAGGAGCGCTGGGTCATCAGGCCGAAGTCGCCGTGATGCGAAACGTCATGGGCCGGGCCGCCCGGAGCAGGGGGCTGCGCTACGCCACCATCATCGCGCTCGTCGCGGTGTTGGTCGGTGGCGTGTATGTGCTGACCTCTCAAGGGAACAACCGCAAGATCGTCGGCTACTTCGCGTCCGCCGTCGGGCTGTACCCCGGTGACCAGGTCCGCATCCTCGGCGTTCCGGTCGGCACGATCGACACGATCGATCCGGAGCCCGCGAACGTCAAGATCACCATGTCGGTGTCCAAGGATGTGAAGATTCCCAAGGACGTCAAGGCCATCGTCATGTCCCCGAACCTGGTGGCCGCGCGGTTCATCCAGCTGACCCCCGCGTACACGGGTGGGGCGACGCTGCCCGACGGCGCCAGCATCGGCGCCGACCGCACCGCGGTGCCGGTGGAGTGGGACGAGGTCAAGGAGTCGCTCACCCAGCTGGCGGTTCAGCTCGGTCCGACCACCGGGTCGATGCAGGGGCCGCTGGGCGCCGCCATCAACCAGGCCGCCGACACCTTCGACGGCAAGGGCGACTCGTTCCACAACGCGCTGCGCGAGCTGTCGCAAGCTGCTGGGCGCCTTGGGGATTCGCGCAGTGACATCTTCGGCACGGTGAAGAACCTGCAGGTGCTGGTCAACGCGCTCTCGGCCAGCAACGACCAGATCGTCCAATTCGCCGGCAGTGTCGCCTCGGTGTCCCAGGTGCTGGCCGACAGCTCGCGTCACCTCGACACCACGCTGGGGACGCTGAACAAGGCGCTCTCCGACGTTCGGGGCTTCCTGCACGACAACAACTCGACGATCATCGACACCGTCAACAACCTCAACGACTTCGCCAAGACGCTGAGCGACCAGAGCGACAACATCGAGCAGGTGTTGCACGTGGCGGGGCCGGGCATCTCGAACTTCTACAACATCTACGACCCGGCACAGGGCACGCTGAACGGCCTGCTGTCCATACCGGAATTCGCCAACCCCGTGCAGTTCATCTGCGGCGGTTCCTTCGAGACCGCCGCCGGCATCCGGGCGCCCGAGTACTTCAAGCGGGCCGAACTGTGCCGGGAACGGTTGGGTCCGGTGCTGCGCCGATTGACCGTCAACTATCCGCCGCTGATGTTCCACCCGCTCAACACGATCACGGCCTACAAGGGCCAGATCATCTACGACACCCCGGAGACCCAGGCCAAGTCGGCGACCCCGGTCCCGCAGCTGACCTGGATCCCCGCCAAGGGCACTCAGACCCCGCCGGCGTCGCAGAACCCGGCGGACCTGCAGGCCCTATTGGTCCCGACGCCCCCGCAGAGCGCGCAGGCGCCGGCCCCGGCGCCGGCGTTGGGCAACGCGGAGCCCGCCCCGGGGAGCGCGTTTGGTCCACGGCCGGGCCCGGCGCCCGGCCAAGCGGCGCCGCCGCCTGGTCAAGCGGCGCCGCCGCCCGCCACACCCGGGAGCGGCGGATGAGGCGAATGTTGTTGCGCGCCGGCGTATTCGCGATGGGCAGCGCCTTGCTGGCCGGCTGCCAGTTCAGCGGGCTGAATTCGCTGGCCATGCCGGGCACCGCCGGGCACGGCAGCGGCGCCTACTCGATCACGGTGGAACTGCCCGACGTGGCGACGCTGCCGCAGAACTCCCCGGTGATGGTCGACGACGTCACCGTCGGCAGCGTTGCCGGCATCGCCGCCGAACAGCGCGCCGACGGGTCGTTCTACGCGGCGGTGAAGTTGGCCTTGGACAAAAACGTTGTCCTGCCCGCCAATTCGACGGCGACGGTGGCGCAGACATCGCTGCTGGGGTCCATGCACATCGACCTCGCGCGCCCGAAGAACAAGCCCGCGGTCGGCCGGCTGACCGACGGTTCGAAGATCGCCGAGGCCAACACCGGTCGTTACCCGACCACCGAGGAGGTGCTGTCCGCGCTCGGGGTGGTGGTCAACAAGGGCAATGTCGGCGCGCTGGAGGAGATCACCGACGAGACCTACCAGGCGGTCGCGGGGCGTCAGGACCAGTTCGTCGACCTGATGCCGCGGCTGGCGGAGCTGACCGCCGGCCTCAACCAGCAGGTCGGCGACATCATCGACGCGACGGACGGCCTGAACCGGTTCTCCGCGACGCTGGCCCGCGACAAGGACAACCTGGCCCGGGCGCTGGACACGCTGCCCGATGCGTTACGCGTGCTGAACAAGAACCGCGGCCACATCGTCGAGGCCTTCGCGGCCCTCAAGAAGCTGGCGACCGTGACGTCGAACGTGTTGGCCAAGACGAAGAGCGACTTCGCCGCCGACCTGAAGGACCTGTACGCGGTGGTCAAGGCGCTCAACGACAACCGGAAGAACTTCATCACCTCGCTGCAGATCCTGTTGACCTTCCCGTTCCCCAACTACGGCATCAAGCAGGCGGTGCGCGGTGACTATCTCAACGTGTTCACCACCTTCGACCTGACGCTGCGCAGGATCGGGGAAACCTTCTTCACCACCGCGTACTTCGATCCGAACATGGCCCACATGAACGAGATCCTCAACCCGCCGGATTTCTTGACCGGTGAGTT
>NZ_LZKC01000234.1:0-9829 GCF_001672685.1 Mycobacterium sp. E2462 | reverse complement strand
CAGCCCCGAAGGCATCGAGCTGGGCAACCAGATCGCCGGATACGCGCTGGCCAACGCCAAGCGGTGGGGCATCAACCACGTGATCTGGCGCCAGAAGATCTATCCGGGTGTCGGCGCGGGCAACTGGACGGCGGATCTGGGCTCGGAGACCGCCAACCACTACGACCACGTCCACATCGCGACCGACGGCGGCGGTTACCCGACGGGCCACGAGACCTACTACATCGCTTCGATGACACCGTCCCCGGAGTGACTCGCGCAACGCGTTGCGGCGCAACGGCATCGGGCGTGCAGCGGTTGATGCCCCACCGCTTGGCGTTGGCCAGCGCGTATCCGGCGATCTGGTTGCCCAGCTCGATGCCTTCGGGGCTGTGCGGATTCGGGATCATCACGTCGATCGCCAAGCCCTTCGGGTGCCACGGCAACGGGTCTTCCCGGTAGCCGTAGATGGTGGTGATCTGCGGGAAGAGCACCCCGATGGCCCGGGCCGCCCAGATGGTCTTGACCTGCAGTCGCTCCTCGGGCGCGACGCCGTGGGGCAGCGGGAACTGGAACTGCTGGCCGCCCGCGGGCGGGGCCCCGGCCAGGGCCGCAAGGGCCTGCGCCTCTTCGGGCGTGGCGGTCCGCGGCGCGTTGGGCGGCGCGGGCGCAGCCGCCGGAACCGACGTCGCGCTGGACGGGGCCGCCGCCGGTGGTTCGATGTGGCGCGGCTTTGCGCCCTGGGCGTAGACCATGCCGGCCGACAACACGAGCGAGGCCGCCACCGCCAGCCAGCGTCCCCGCCCGTTGGCCAGCAGCTTTGTGCCCATGAGCAGGAGTTTAACGTCGGGTGAGACGTGTCGGGCCCGTTTTCACTCGGCCGGGAGCAGCGTGCGCACGACGCGCGTGCCCTGGCGACGGAACTGGTGGGCGGCCCGGCGCAGGGCGGCGACCGCACCATCGGGGCGCACGACGACGCCGCCACCGGAGGGGATGCCGAGGCCCGTCCCGCCGAGTGCCTGGATCGCGAGCGTGAGCCGCGCCCAGTCGTCTCGTTCGTCGTGGGCGTCGACCACCATCGGCACGAGCCGGAGCAGTTCGAGTCCGTCCGGTTCCGGCGCGCAGAGCCCGAGCTGGACGGCGCCGGCCGAGACCCCGACCAGGACCGCCCCGGCGGCGTGCCGGTCGAGGAGGACGTCGCGCATGCCGGTTTCGACGAACGTGTCCCAGCCGGCCCGCACGTCACCGCCGGCGAGAACGATCAACCGTGCGCGTCCCAGGAAGGCGCGGTCCACCGCGCCGAACGACGAGTCGATCATCCGGCGGTCCGTGACGCCGATGGCGTCGACGGCGGCCTCGAAGATTTCGTAGAACTCGCGGCGATCGCCATTCGACGCGCCGATGTAGGCCGCGCTCACCGGCGCGTCGTGCGGCAGGCCGGCGACCGCCGCCTCGAGGAGCGGCCGATCGCGCTGCGCCCAGAACAGCAGCTGGCTGTCGGCCAGCAGGTAGAGCGGTTGCCGCGGGGCCGCGCCGCCCGGCGGGACGGTCATCCGAGGTAGGCGTCGGCCCAGGCGCCGATGATCCGCCCCGCCCGGTGGGCTTGGCCGCGAGCGGTGAGGAAGTGATCTGATCCCTCCAGCGAGACGAAGCTGCGGGGGTGGCGAGCCAACCGGAAGATCTCACTCGCGTTCTCGATGCCCACCGTGTTGTCGGTGGGCGAGTGCAGGATCAGCAGCGGCAACCGCAAGCCCCGGATCTTGTCGTGCAGCTGTGCCACGCGGACGTCTTCGACGAACGCCCGCTTGAGGGTCAGCGTGCGCCCACCGACCATCCACTCGGCGCTGCCCTCCGTCAGGCAGCGGTCGACGACCGCGTCGTAATGCTTCTCGACGTGACTGGGGTCGACCGGCGCGGCGACGGTCACCACCGACCGCACGCTCGGCGAACGGCCCGCCGCGGCGAGCACCGCCGCGCCACCCCACGAGTGCCCGACCAGGATGTCGGCGGGGGAGCCGCGGCTGGTCATGAACTCGCACGCCTTGGTGATGTCGTCGGCCTTGACGGTGAACGAGCCGTCGCCCCAGTCCCCTTCGGAATCACCGAGCCCAAGGGCGTCGAAGCGCAGCATCCCGACGCCGTCGGCGGCCAGCTGCTTGCAGATCCGCGCCGCGGCCGGCGAATCCTTGCCGAGGGTGAAGCCGTGCGCGAACACCCCCCAGCCCCGCACCTCGACGTCCGGCACCTCGATGACGCCTGCCAGCGTCGCGCCAGTCGAACCTTGGAACGTCACACGTTCGCCCATGCTGACGATCTAACCCGCCCGGGCCGACGGTCGTGCGGTCGACACCGGCACGAGCGTTCGTGCGCCCGGCGGGAACAATGGCTGCCGAATCGAGCCATCTACCCGCACGCCTTCGCCACAACGCGGGTGTGCGTGCCGGATCGTCGTCGGCCGCCTCAGCTCGGCTGAACAAATCCGTTGTGCAACAGATGATGTGAATATGACCACCGGGAAGGCGTCGCCGCCGCGTTGGGCCGACGTGGTGGCGGCGCAGTGCGCTCACTCGCAGCCGTATTCGAGCTGGCGTGGCGTCCGCGTACAAGTCAGCCTCTGCGGGCGACGTCTTGGCTCAGGATCTGGGGCCAGGTTTCGACATCGGCCGGAACGTGCGCCACGGTGAGCGTTGACCGCGGCATCAGTGCGGCAAGCGATTCCGCCGTCGACATCGGGTGCGCCGGGTCGTCGACCCAGGCCAAAATCGTCGTCGGCACATCGATTCGTGCGACCGCTTCGCGAGCGGGCAGGTCGCTGAGAGCCGCGCCTCGAAACAGTGACGGCAGCAGCGCGTCGGCCACATCGGGAACTGTTTCGGGCGCGTCAACCATGGTCGGCGGCGGCGTCACTCCACGCGCCGCCGCGATGAATGCCCCGACTCCCTCGGTTTCAATTAATTGGGCCGCAGCCAAATAATTCGCCGCCTGCGCGGGCCGGGTTTCCCACGCGGTGGCCGGCACCATCAGCGTGAGGCCGGCGAAACGGTCCGGCTCTCGGGCGGCGGCGTGCAGCAGCGTGCCGGTTCCCATGGACGGGCCGACGCCGTGCACCTGTTCGCCGGGAAACCATTCGTCGAGCAGTTGCAAGAGATCCTCGGCGAGGCGTTCCCACCGGTAATCGTGCGGGACCTTGCGTCCAGTCGACTTGCCATGCCCCCGTGCGTCATACCGCAGCAACCGGGTCCCGCTGAGCCCCCTGCCGAGGTCGAGATTGAGGACCCGGTCACGCGACCGGCTGGAGGTGAGTCCGTGCAGTTGAACTACCGGATGACCACCCTCGTCGCTCAGTTCCACGGCAAGCTCTGCTCCGGGAACCACGAAAGTGGACATCACGCAACTCTTTTCATGACCCGACGGCTCGCCCCGCGCTGACCGAGCATTCAGGCTATCTGGGGCGTTAGGGTACCGCCATGCGGCTGACCAACGTGGCGCACCTGCGGCTACCCTTCGGACGACTCTGGGGGTACGACGTGTCGGTGTCTGACCTCGGTCGTCAGCTGCCGGTGTCCTTTGACCAGCGCATACACGTCGGTGCGGGCGCGCGACCCGGCTCCTGGATGGCTTTGTCCATTCGGTTGCCCGCGGGGGTCAGCCGCCAATCGTTGGCCGATGCGTGGCTGGGTGTGATCGACCGCCACGGCACGTTGCGGACGGCATTCACACCCGGGGCGGACGGCGATCCGCAGCTGCATGAGATCGATGTTCGCCCCGGCGAGTGGGTAGAGCATGAGATCGCTGCGGGCCAGGCGGTCAACGACGCACTGCGAATAGTTCTCAATGCGACATGCTCGCCGTATCAGCGGCCTTCGCATCGGTTGTGTGTGTTGGAGACGGCCGCCGGGTCGACGGTGGTGATCGCTGCCGATCACGCCCACGTGGACATGTGGTCGATGCTGGTGATCGCCCGGGACCTGTTGTCGATGCTCGCCGACGCGCGGATCGGACGTACGCCGCCCCTGCAGCCACCGCCGGCATTCGTCGTGCACACGCAAGCACTGTTGGACCGCCCCGTTGCACCGGACCGCGTGCGCGCGCGGTGGGCGCAAATCATCAGCGACAGCGGCGGGGTGATGCCACGGTTTCCGCTGCCGCTGGGTGAGTCCGGGCCGCATCCGGAACGCGTCGAAGTGCGTGACGTGTTCGATGTCGATGACGGCGCCGCGTTCGCCGCGCAGGCACGCAATGACGGTGTCTCGACGTTGGCGCTCGCGGTGGTCGCCATGACTGCGGTGACCCGCGAGTTGGCCGGGGCGCCACTGCGCGCGGTCTTCCCCGTGCACAGCCGATTTGAGGACAGATGGCACGACTCGGTGGGCTGGTTCATCACCAATTCGGTCCTGGAGTCAGAGTGCGCCGAGCCGCACGCCGCTGCCGCGGCCGTCAAAGAAGCCGTGCAGCTGGGCTCCTGGCCACTGGCGGACGTCCTGGCTCCGTGGGGTGGAATGCCCGTCGCGCCCGGCATGTTTGCGATTTCCTGGCTGGACCAACGCAGGCTTCCCGTGCGCATCGACTCGGTGGGACTCGACGCCCAGTATGTGAGTGCAAGCATCCACACCGACGACGTCATGCTCTGGTTCATCCAGGACGAGTCCGGGCTACATCTGCGATGCCGTTACCCCGATACCGCGGAGGCGCGAACGAACGTGGGGGCGTGGCTGGACCTGTTGGTGGCGCGCCTACAGGCACAGGCGCAGTCCTCGGTTCGAGGACTGCTGCGGGTGGCAGGCCGCACATTTCGTGTGCAGCGTGCGACGCGCCAACACGTGGGGGTGATCGCGGAGCTGCTCTCCGATGATGAGTTCGGTCACGATCGCGAAGGCGCCGAACTCGAACGCTACGAGGCGGCCTACGACATCGTCGTTCGCAACCGATCCAACTACCTCGGAGTCGTCCTGAACAGTTCCGACGTGGTCGTCGCGACCGTTCAACTGACCATCATTCCCGGCCTTTCCCGCGGCGGCGCCACCCGGCTGCAGATCGAGGGACTGCGGGTCGCCAAAGCCGAACGCGGACAGGGTCTCGGTACCGCACTCGTCGAGTGGGCACACAACTACGGCCGAGCACACGGGGCGCGGCTGGCGCAGGTGACCACGGACGGAGCTCGCGAACGAGCCCGGGCGTTCTATTCCCGGCTCGGATACCACGCCGCCCACGTCGGGCTGAAATGCACCATCTGAGTCCGGGTCCTGCGTGCGCTCGACGAGGTCGGCAAAGAACTAACGCTCACGCCTTCGAAAGCGACTGCGCCACAAGGGCCTCGCCGGAGCCGCGCATCACCTCACGGTGTCGCGAACCCACGCTCCGTGGACGCGGGCTACTTGTCGACGAGGTTGCCGGTCAGCGATTGGGGTGGGCGTAAGCCGAAGTCCCGTCTGGGAACACACAGTTCTCAGTGGCGGGATCCAATTTGCCCGAATATTGCCTGCAGCAATCTTGCATCACGTCGACGATCGTGCCGCCGACAGGCTTCATCTGCGTGTTCACACAATTCTGATAGAGCGGCCCATCGCCGGGAGTGCCGTTCGCCGTGCCGGCAGGTCCCCATGCGAGAACGACGGCGATCGCTACCGTCAGCAGGCATCCGACCGTATTCCTGATTGTCATGACCACTCCACGTCGTGTTCAAGGCCGCATTCCGATCGGCGCCCATTCATCCGCTGAAGGCAAGATTTTGGTGCTCATCGTATGCAGGCCGATGCGCATTCCGCCTGCCTTTGCGTCATTGGTCAAAAACACCAACGACTTTTTCGGCAGTCAAGACCGGGCGACGGTCGCAATATATCTATTATCTATTGCGGCGACGGGCCATCTTTTCGGCCTTTACGGTTCGGTTCTCGCTGAAGCGCCTACGTCGGCCCAGGCGCAGATCCGGATATAGGACCAAACATGATGTCGTTGTGACCCGGATGACGGAACCTCCGCCTGGCGGCATCAACGGATCAAACTCCGATGACTCGCCTTCAGACCCGCTAGGCAATCCTTAAGTTGAGCAGCATGGCCAGCTAATGAATCCGACCTAACAGCGAAGACGGCGGATCGTTGAGAGATTGTTGGTGCTGCCATCAGGGCGGTCTCTGCAGCATATAGTGGCTGGTGAGCGGCAGTTTTGACCTTGTGCCCCCGGCAGGATTCGAAAGTGCCGATGTGCTAGGGTAGCAAACTGCCGACAACCTGCACAAAAGAGCCTGAGCAGCGCTGACATAAAGTATCGGCTATTGCCAGCAAGTGCCAGGGAGTGCCAGAATCGGCACCGAGAATGCACGGAGAATGCACGGCACCGCGAAAGGGCAGGTAGATGGCCGGCAAAAAAGGAATGCGACAGCGGGCCTGGGGCTCACTGCGCAAGCTGCCATCGGGCAAGTGGCAGGCAAGCTACATCGGGCCGGACCTGGCAAGGCACAAAGCGCCCATCACTTACAGCACCCGCATGGACGCCGAACACTGGCTGGCCGACGAGCGCCGACGCATCGAACGAGACGAATGGGTAGCGCCGAAGGTCCGCGAAGAAGTGCAGCGAGCCAAGTCCAAGACGTTGGGGGAGTACGCCACCGAATGGCTGGCCACCCGCCCGCTGAAACCGCGCACCAAGATCGGATACGAGGCGACGTACAACCAGCGCATCAAACCCAAGCTGGGCAGCGTGCCGCTGTCAGCGTTGAACGCTGAGACTGTGCGCCGCTGGCACGCGGGCCTCGGCAACACGCACACCACCCGCAACGCCCACGCCTACGGGCTCTTGCACGCCATCTGCGCTACCGCTGTCACGGACGGCCTGCTGACCACCCAGCCGTGCCAGATTGCCCGCGCAATGAACGTGCCCACCAAGCGGGCGGCGGTGATCCTCGACGTGGACGACATCGGCAAGCTGGCCAACGCGATCCAGCCGGAGCGGCTGAAAACGCTGGTTCTCATCTCGGCTTGGTGCGGTCTGCGCTACGGCGAGGTCAGCGAGTTGCGCCGCAAGGACTTCGCGGCCGACTGTTCCACCATTACCGTGAGCCGCGCCGTCACCCACAGGCAGAAAACATGCAACATCGACACACCCAAGAGCGGCAAGGGCCGAACCGTTGTGGTGCCGCCCCACATCCGCGATGACCTCAAACATCACCTTGCCTACAACGTCAAGAAAGATGCTGAGGCCCAACTGTTCCCGGCATCCAAGGGCGGGTGCCACCTGAATGACCGCGTGTTCCTCGACTACTTCACCGCTGCACTGAAAGCCATTGGCCGCGAGGGTGTTCGGGTGCATGACTTGCGGCATTTCGCCGGAACCCAGACCGCCCGTGTCGGGAACCTGGTGGAGACGATGGCGCGCCTCGGGCATTCGACCGTGAAAGCCAGTCTGATCTATCAGCAGATCGTGTCGGGCCGCGACGCCGAAGTGGCCGAGGCCCTGTCGGCACTGGCCACCAGCAGGGCAGCCGAGGAGCTGGCCAAGGTTGCCGCCGAGGCTGACGCGGAGACGACCCGAAAGACGGCCTGAGCGACACGCACAGCCACGAATGGGTGCCCGCTGGGTAGTTGTGCCTGGCGGGCGCTTTCGTGTGGTCTGAGGCCTCGAAAATCGTGGCTGCGAGGCGCTTTTAGCTGCGCGCACGGTCTATCTATGACTGGGGAATTGCCCCCACTCGCGCAGTCGCTTTCGCAGCTCAGTCAACAATATGTCACTCAGTGGGCGTGACCTGTTGTGCACGGCACCAATTCGTGTATTCTGGCCGCCACATAGCGCCCAGGGTCCACGACCAAGGGGCGACGTAAAAGAATTCATAGCCCTGAGGTCGAGCACAGAAGCGCTCAGGTTGTCGCTGCCAGCCCTGGTATGCCATGGGGAGAGAAAACCCCTGTTGGTCAATCGAATACGCACACCGGACTTGCGCGCCGGTTGGGCGATTCTTTTGAGATGACCAACACAGGAGAGAACTCTCATGGGATGCAAGATCACCCTCGACGCTGCCGCTGACGAACTAGGCGTATCGAAACGCACGGTGCGGCGGCTTATTTCAACCGGAGAGCTGCGCGCTTACCTGATCGGCAAAGGCAGGCTGGTCCGTGTTGACCGCGATGACCTGGCCTCGGTGATACACGAGGTTGTGCCGAGCGGGAAGCAGTGAAACCCATTGCTGCACTGCCCAATCAGTCGTAGACGCACGAAAGCCCCGGCACGAGGAGTGGAGCCGGGGCATTCGTTGTGGTCCGTGAAAATCCAATGGGCATCAGATCGGAAGAACCGACATGAACGATAACACAGAACTACCGCCGCTGGACTACGGCGGAGACGATTTCATCGACTACCTGAGGCGTAGCGACGCGACAGCGCAAGCCATCGCCTCCGGTGTGAAGTTCGAATTCACCCCCGACACACCGGAAGTCCGCAGGCGTAATGCCCGCAGGCTGGCCAATTGGCAAGACATACGAACCCCACTGCCGCGCAGCAGGTCTCGCCGACGCGCTGCCGCGTATCCATTGGACAAGAAGAAGCGCGTTGGTCTGCGAGTGCTGGACAGGGTGGAGACCGCCCTAGCGGGTATCCCCGAAGGCGCGCGTGACGACAAAACCAGAGACGCCATCTATGACCTGGGAAAGTTCGTCAACGAGGGCGTTCTGGACCCTGCCGACGTTGAGACAGCAGTGATTTCAGCATCGCGGAAGACAGGACACATACCGCAGAACAAAACCGAACGCCAGGTGAAGGCAGACATCCAGCGGGGACTCAAAAAGGCTGCCAGTGATGGCCTGCACGTCGACTGGGACCGATTCGACTGGCTCACAACCGATTACGAGAATGCCAGCCAAACCCGAAAGGCCCAACCTTCGCGCGCTGCACCAGATCCCGAGCGCGTCATCAAACTCAAACGCGCATCCACAGTGAAAACTCGAGTCCCCGAATGGGTTTGGGAATATGACGAGATAGGACGAATACAACACGGCACGCTGAGTTTGTTCGCGGGCAAGCCAGCAGCAGGAAAGTCCACCGCCGTAAGGTGGTTCGCGGCGCAGTTGAGTCGCGGTGAGCTGGAAGGTGTTTGGCTCGGTAATCCCGTGCGCGTCGCGGTCCTGATGACAGAGGAGCAAGACGACGCAATCATCGTCCCCGGCCTCAAGGCAGCAGGCGCCGATTTGGATAACATTGTCCTGCCCGAAGTTCGTATAGCGAACATCGAGGACGGGTTTACCGTAGCTGACATCGCCGCTCTCACAGAACATCTCATAGACGAACAGATTGCAGCGGTATTTATCGACCCAATCATGTCGCTGATCGGATCAGGCACAGATGTGAACCGCAACAACGAGATTCGCCAGCAGCTCCTACCTTTCACGCGGATGGCCAAAGACATCAACGGAATAGTTGTCGGTGTCGCCCATCTGAAGAAAGGCGACACGCGGGACGTGATGGCGGCTATCAACGGCTCAGCAGCATTCGGGGAAGTTCCCCGAGCGGTATTCGGTTTCGCTCCCGCTGGCGACGGGACACACATCATGGAGCAGGTCAAAAACTCCGCTGGCCCCAACGGTTTGAAACTGGAATACAAGCTGCCGGTCGAGCTAATCAGGGCTGACGACGGACGAACAAGCGAACTACCCCGATTTGAAATCACCGGCCCGACAGAGCTGTCCATCGCTGACCTCGGCGCTGAGGATGATGAGGTCGGACCTAATTCAGCACCGGCGACACAACTGTGGTTGCGGCGGTATCTGGAAATCGAGCAGCCCGCGCCCAGCGCACGAGTCAAACGCGACGCCAAAGAGCAGGCTGATATCTCCGAATCATCGATCAAACGCGCGGCGAAACGGC
>NZ_LZKC01000233.1:0-2551 GCF_001672685.1 Mycobacterium sp. E2462 | reverse complement strand
TCCGCGGATTCGCTTGAACAACTCGGTGAGCGCCACGCGGGCTTCCATCCGGGCCAGATGGGCACCGAGGCAGAAGTGCGCGCCGCTACCGAAACTCATGAGTTTGGAACCGATCTCGCGTCCGATGACGTAGTCGTCGGGATTGTCGAACACCCGCTCGTCGCGATGCGCCGAACCGGGCAGCAGCAACAGGACGTCCCCGTCGGGGATGGTCGTGTCGTAGAGGGTCAGCTCGCCGGACACGGTGCGCGCCAGGATCTGGCTCGAGGTGTCGTAGCGCAGCGTCTCCTCGACCCACAGCGGCACCAGCGAGACGTCGTCGTAGACCCGCGCGAGCTGGTCGGGGTTCTTGTGCCCCCAAAATGCCGCGTTGGCAAGGAGTTTGGTGGTGGTCTCGTTGCCGGCGATCACCATCAGAAACATGAACCCCAGCACCTCGTCGTCGGTGAGCCGGTCACCGTCGATCTCGGCCTCGAGCAACGCGGTGGTCAGGTCGTCCGCCGGCGTCGTCCGGCGCTCGGCCACCATCTGCTGGTAGTAGACGATCAGGTTGAGCGAGGCCTCGATTGCCTCCGGGGGGACGTCGGTGACGCCCTCCTCGCGGTGCATGACGCCGTCGGCCCAAGCTCGTACCTGCACGCGGTCCGCTTCGGGAACCCCCATCAGCTCGGAGATGACATCCATCGGGAGCTTTCCGGCGAACTCGTCGACGTAATCGACCGTGCCCCCCTGCGCCCCGGCCAGCAGGGCGTCCAAATGCCGGGTCGCGATCTCGGTGACGCGCGGCTCGAGTTCGCGAATCCTCCTGGGCGTGAAGCCCTTCGACACCAGGGTGCGCAGCCGCAGGTGCGCCGGGTCGTCCATCGCGAGGAAGCTCATCGTCTTGCTGGCGTGCGGCCCGCGTGACGCCGGGTCCAGCGACACGCCGAACTTGTTGGAAAGCGTTGTGCTGTTGCGGAATCCCTGCAGCACGTCCCGGTGCCGCGACAACGCCCAGAAGGACAGCTCGTCGTTGCGGTACAACGGGGCATGGTCGCGCAGCCGCTTGTAGTACGGGTACGGATCCTCGTGGAAGTCGTAGTCGTAGGGGTCGAGAACCAGCTCGTGGTCGCCCGCCTGTACGGTCATCGCTCGCCGTCCTCAATCGGTCGTTCGGCCGTGTTTTCGGCGCCGGTCAGGAGGTGTCGCACCACGAAGGCCAGCCGGTCGGCGACCTCGTGGTAGGTGAACTCGCCGCTGCCCGCCTGAACGAGGGCGCCGAAGAAGGTCATCTCCAGCGCGGAGACGGTGGCCCGGTTGGCGCCCGGCCCGATGGCCGACGCGATGCGGCGGTGGATCTCGGCGCCGATGCGGTCGCGTGCCGCGCGGACCGCCGGGTCGGCGCCGCCGCTGAGCAGCGCCGTGGTGCAGGCCGCGCTGACCTCCGGCTCGTCGGCGACCACCAGGGTGAGGTGGCGCAGCACCTGCTCGACGCGGCTGACCATTGGGTCGTTGACGTCGGTGAAGTAGGGCACCTCACGCACCAGGTCCAGGTAGACCTCGGCGATCAGGTGGTTCTTGGACGAGAAGTAGGTGTAGGCGGTGGCCGGGGCGACCTTGGCGCGGGCGGCCACGGCGCGCACCGTCAAGTCCGCGTAGGACTTCTCGCGCAGCGTCTCGATGCCGGCGGCGAGCACCTTGCGGAAGGTCTCCTCCTGACGGCGATTGCGCGGCGGTGGGCCGGGCGGGCGCTCGCCGTGCGGCGTGATCGCCACCAGGGCATCGCTGGACACCTGTCCAAGCTATCCGATGCCGGGGCCGCGAAGCAAGGCCGGTCGGCAAACAACCTGCTGACTGCGCTATTTCGGCAACTTGGCGCCGCTGCGCGGGATCGGCTATTGCACGGCGTACAACCCGACGGCTATGGTTCGATCGGACCACACCGGACAACTGTCTATCGGAGCTGATGGATTGGCGTGGCCGCACAGACGGGAGCGGGAAATGGCCTTGTTGGCCGACGGCGTAAGCGAACTCTTCATCGACGGCAAGCTTTCGACCGGCAACGCCGGCACGTTCCCGACGGTGAATCCGGCGACCGAGGAGGTGCTCGGGGTCGCCGCCGACGCCGATGCGCAGGACATGGAACGCGCCATCGACGCCGCGCGCCGCGCCTTCGACGACACCGACTGGTCCCGCAACACCGAGCTGCGGGTGCGCTGCGTGCGCCAACTTCGTGACGCCATGCAAGAGCACGTCGAGGAGCTGCGGGAGATCACCATCGCCGAGGTCGGCGCCCCGCGAATGCTCACGGCGGCCGCCCAATTGGAAGGGCCGGTGGCGGACTTGAGCTTTGCGGCGGATACCGCCGAGGCGTACCAGTGGAGCCAGGATCTCGGTCAGGCGTCGCCGATGGGGATCCCGACCCGGCGCACCATCGCCCGGGAGGCCGTCGGTGTCGTCGGCGCGATCACGCCGTGGAACTTCCCGCACCAGATCAATCTGGCCAAGCTGGGGCCCGCCCTGGCCGCGGGCAACACGGTGGTGCTCAAGCCCGCGCCGGACACGCCGTGGT
>NZ_LZKC01000232.1:0-1388 GCF_001672685.1 Mycobacterium sp. E2462 | reverse complement strand
CTCGGCGCGCGGGGTCCGCTCGTCGGCGAAGCGCAGCGCGGCGAACTTGCCCGGCATGGTCACCGACACCCCGACCCAGTCGGGCCCGAACCCGCCGACCACCGCGGGCAGCTCGTCGGCGTCGCATTCGATGCGGTCATAGGTCCAGCCGTCGAGTCCGAGCGCGCGGTAGGCGGCCAGGTGCAGCAGCGGGGATTTGGAGTGGGCAATCGGCTTGCCCAGCACCCCGGCTCTACGGCCGGGCGCTGTCGAGGACACCGTTGCGCTTGGCCAGCTCGATGTTGGCCAGATGCTGTTGGTAGTCGCGGGTGAACAGGGTGGTGCCCTGATTGTCGATGGTCACGAAGTACAACCAGTCGCCCGGCTCGGGATGCTCGGCCGCGCGCAGCGCGTCGGTGCCGGGCGAGCAGATGGCGGTGGCCGGCAGGCCCAGCGAGACGTAGGTGTTCCACGGGGTTCGCAGCGCCCGGTCGGCGTCGCTGGTGGCCACCTCGCGGCGGTCCAGCGGGTAGTTGACGGTCGAGTCGAACTCCAGCGTGTGGTGGGCGTGCAACCGGTTGTAGATGACTTGAGCCACCTTCGCGAAGTCCGGCGGGTTGGCCTCCTGCTGCACCAGCGACGCCACCACCAGGATGTCGTAGGGCGACAGCCCCATGGCCTGGGCGGTGTCGACGAGCCCGGACTTGGTGTATTCGCTGGCGCCGGCGCTGATGAGGCTGGCCAGGATGCCCCCGGCCGGCGCGGCGGGGTCGACGTTGAAGGTGCCGGGGGCGATCAGCCCCTCGATGCGGCGGTGGTCCTTGCCCAGTTCGGTGGCGGGTTGGACGGCCCACGGCGGGATCGCCAGCGCGGCGACGGTGCTGTCGGTGGCGGCCGCCCGCAGGTCCGCCACCGGGACGCAGTGCCGGTTACCGTCGAGGTCCACGCAGGTGGCCTGGGAGATCAGGTTGAAGATCCCGGGGTTGACCTTGTTGGTCTTCATGTCGGTGGTGTCGTCGAGCTGGCGTCCCTCCGGGATGACCAGCCGCCCCACCCGGCTCTTCGGGTCGGTCAGGCGCGTGACCGCGTCGGCGGCCGGGATCTCGGTGCGCACCCGGTAGAAGCCGGGCTGGATCGAGGTGATGGCGGTGTTGCCGTGCGCGGCGTTGACGAAGGCGCGGACGGTCTTGACCACCTGCTGGTGTTGCAGGGTCTCGCCGACCATGGTGGTCGAGTCGCCGGCCTCGATCTGGATGACGACGTCCCGCTTGCCGCCGCCGCGGTAGTCGTCGCCGTTGCCGAACACGGTGTGCCACAGCTTCGTTCCGGCGAACACGCCGGCGATCACCACGACGACCAGCAGCGCCAGCGACACCCGGATGACGAAGCGGCGGCGCCGGCGGCTGGCC
>NZ_LZKC01000231.1:0-13150 GCF_001672685.1 Mycobacterium sp. E2462 | reverse complement strand
CACGCGACCCGCGAGAGCATGCTCGAGGCCGCGCTGCGCTCGTTGGCCTCGGGTGAGCCGGGCTCGGTGTCGGCGAACCGGATCGCCAAGGACATCGGCGCCACCTGGGGCGCGGTGCAATACCAATTCGGCGACACCGACGGCTTCTGGGCGGCCGTGCTGCACCGCACCGCCGAGCGGCGCGCCGCCACCTTCTCGACGCTGTCGACTCCGGTGTCGGCGGACGCGCCGCTGCGCGAACGGGTCGGCGCCATCGTCGAGACGCTGTATCGCGGCCTGGCGTCGGCGGATTCGCGCGCGATCGAGAACCTGCGCGCGGCGCTCCCACGCGACCCCAAGGAGCTCGAACGCCTCTACCCGCGCACGGCCGCCGAGCTGTTCTCGTGGGGCAAAAGTTGGCTGGAGACCTGCCAGCACGCGTTCGCCGGCCTGGACGTCGACCCGGACCGGGTGCGGGAGGTCGCCGCGCTCATCCCCGGCGCGATGCGCGGATTGGTGTCCGAACGCCAACTGGGCTCCTACGCCGACCTGGACATGGCACGCCGCGGGTTGACCAACGCGTTGGCGGCCTACCTGGAACGGTCGCGCCCGGCGTGACGCGGTCGGCCACACCGAATGGCATGGGCGACATCGTCATTCGCGAGGCGACACCCGCCGACTTCAGCGACGTGGCGGCGATGCACTATCCCGTGTGGCGGGACTCCTGGGCCGGTGTGCTGCCGGCGAACGTGCTCGATGTGCTCACCTCGCCGCAGCGCTGGGCCGTGCTGCTGTATCCGCGAGACCTGAACCGGCCGGGGTGGAGCATGTGGCTCGCCGAGGCAGGCGGCACGCCGCTGGGCATGACGATCTTCGGGCCCGACCCGGAGGACCTCGAGCGTGTCGAGCTCGACGCGCTGTACATCGCGGCCCCCCGCCAGCGCGACGGGCTGGGCACGCGGCTGCTCGAGCGGGTGCTGAGTTTCGCCGCGGGCCGCGACGTCGTGCTGTGGTGCGCTAAGACCAACGCCCGGGCGCGGCGGTTCTACGAAAAGAACGACTTCCGCCCCGACGGGCGCACCCTGGACTGGGAGCCGGTGCCCGGCCTCACGGTCCCCCACCTGGGCTATCGGCTCACGCGTCGATGACGACGCGACCGCCGTCGGCGCGCGACACGCACACCAGCATCCCGTCATCGGCGGGCGCCCGACCCCGGTGGTCAACTTGTCCCGCAAGCACCTTCACCTTGCAGGTACCGCAGAATCCCTGCCGGCAGGAGTACGGCGTCGTCGGGTCCCGGTCGAGCATTACGTCCAGCGCGGACCGGTCGGCCGGCACGGCAAGCACCCGCCGCGAACGCGCGAGTTCCACCTCGAACGGCACCCCGTCGACCACCGGCGGCGGGCTGAACCGCTCGTAATGCAAGGGGGCCGAGGCGTATTCGTCGCGAGCCGCGCGCACGGCGTCGAGCATCGCGCTCGGCCCGCACACGTAGACGGCCGTCGCGGGCCCGGCGCCCGCCAGCAGCTCCTGCACGCCGGCGATGCGGCCGTGCTCGTCGTCGGCCCACACCGTGACCCGATCGGGCGCGATGGCCACTACCTCGTCGAGCAGCGGCATGTACTCGCGGCTGCGCCCGGCATAGACGGCGCGCCATTCGATGCCGCGCTGGGCGGCCACCCGCAGCATCGGCAGGATGGGGGTCACCCCGATGCCGCCGATGACGAACAGCACGTCACGTTCGGTCGAGCCGAGGTAGAAGGCGTTGCGCGGCCCCTCGAATTCGCACGTGTCCCCCACGGCGAAGTCGTGCATCTCGGCGGAGCCGCCGGCGCCGTCGGCGATCCGGCGGACGGCGACGCGGTAGTCGGTGCGCCGCCCGGGCGGCCCGCACAGCGAGTACTGCCGGCGCCGGCCGGACGGCAGCCGAATGTCGATGTGCCCGCCGGGCGTCCACGCCGGCAGCAACCCGCCGCTCGCGTCCGCCAAGGTCAGCACGACGACGTCGGGCGCGACCAGCTCGCGCCGGGTGATCACCGCGGTGTGCGTGCGCTGGACCGGTTGCACCCGCGACGGGTCCCAGCGCGACACGCTGGCGAAGCCCTCGAACAGCGCGCGAATGCCCCACAGGACGGTGCCGAGGCGATCGTGTTCGCGGCGGCCATACAGGTCCGGCGGCCTGCTGTCCCAAATGCTCTGCGTCACGGCGCGTCTCACTTCTGCCGGATATCGAGGCGCGCCAGCAAGCGGATGGACGTCGGGCTGACGCGCCGCATGATGTAGCCCAACCGCGACTCCGCGGCGATCGGCAAGACGGCCGGGCTGGTCCGGATGGCTTTCACGATCGCCTTGGCGGTCGCCTCGGGGGTGTAATTGCGGCGCCGGTACGCCTTGTCGGCCTTCTGCCGGGCCCGCTCCTGCTGCTCGTCGGTCAGCCCGGCGTAGACCGTGCTCTTGGCGATGTTGGTGTTGACGAAGCCCGGGCACACCGCCGTCACACCGATGCCCTCGTCGGCGAAGTCGGCCCGCAGCGATTCGCTGAGCGCCAAGACGGCCGCCTTGGTGGTGCCGTAGGCCACCATGGATTTCGACGGCAGGAACGCCGCCGCCGACGCCACGTTGATGATGGTTCCGCCCTGCCCCCGCTCCACCATCTGCGCCCCGAACGCCCGGGCACCGGAGATGACGCCCCGCAGGTTGACCCCGATGATGTCCTCCCAGTTGGCCGCGCTGGTCTCCAGGAACCGCCCGGCCATGCCGATCCCGGCGTTGTTGACCAGGATGTCGACCACACCGTGCTCGCGGAGCACCTGCGCGGCAAGCTCGTTCATCGCCGCGTCGTCGCGCACGTCGACGCCGTACACCGCGGCCTGCGCACAGGCGGCGCGCACGGCGTCCGCGGTCTCTTCGGCGGCGGCCACGTCCCGGTCGGCGATGACGACCGTGTGTGCCCCGCACCGCGCCAACTCCACCGCGGTGGCCCGGCCGATGCCCGCGCCGGCCCCGGTGACCAGGGCGAGCTTGCCGCGCACGTCGCGTCGCCCGCCCCGCACCTCGGTGGGCCGGGGGTGTGCCAATGCCGTTGCGCCGCCGGTGTTTTGCTCGACCCACTCGGCGGTCAGCCGGGCGATGACGTCCGGTCGCGACGTCACCACCCAATGCCCGCCCTCGATCCCCAGCACCCGACCACCGCCGTTGACCGCGCCCGCGAACTGCTGCAACGCGGGCGTGACGAACAGGTCGCTGCGCGGGACCAGGGTCTGGACCGCGACCGTGGTCGCCGGGAGCGGCGCGTCGGCCGCCAGTAGGGATGCGGGCATGTTCTGGCGGTACAGGTTCAGACCATTGGTGTAATCGGCGATCTTGCGCAGCGTCTCGTGGCGCTGGCTGCGTGTGCTCGAGCGGCCGATGCGTTCCAGCGCGGCGACCACTAGGACGCCGAGGCGCGACCAGAACGCCAGCTCGGGCAGCAGCGGCATCAGGAAGAACCCGATGTAGCTCGACGCCAGCAGCTGCCGGGCCACCCGGGCCAGGCTCCGCGGCGTGCGCGCCGAACGCAGAAACGCCCGCGCGTACCGCAGGTGGGGCCCGGAGACGGAGGTGAACGACGCCACCTTGTCCATCACCGACTCGTCGGTCATCGCCGCCCAGGCCTGGATCGAGCCCCAGTCGTGGGCCAGCACGTGGACCGGCCCGACGGCGAGGCTGTCGATCACGGCGGCGAGATCGGCGATCAGCTGCGGGAACGCGTACCCCGAACGCCTTGGCGGGCGGCCTGATTCGCCGGCCCCGCGCACGTCATAGGCGACAACGTTGTAGCGGCGGCCCAGCGCGTCGAGTTCGCGCGCCACGCCGTCCCAGACGTGGTGATTGTCGGGCCAGCCGTGGATGGCCAGCACCGTGGGGCGGGCCGGGTCGAGGTCGGTATAGCGATGCACCGCGAGGGGGACGCCGTCGGCACCGGCGACGGTGGTGCTGGTGGTGGGGCTCGTCATCTCGGTCATCGTTCAGCGCGCCGCCCGCGCGGCGGGTGAGACGGCCAGGTAGTCGACGGCCGATTCCAGGCCGCCGAGCTGCGAGGGATGAAAACCCGGCCGGTAGTAGTCCGCGACCGCCCGGGCGAAGCGCGACGGCGCGGGCACCAGCCCGCGGCGGGCGGCCGAGAAGTAGTCGCGCCAGCGGGGTTTGGCGCCGCGCGGCAGCAGGGGGTCCACCGCATACATGAATCGCACGCCGCGGATCCACAACAGCAGCATGGCGGGCGCCACCACCAATTGGGCGCGCACCTGGCGCCAGTAGCCGGCGCGCAGGTGCTTCATGGTGTCGAAGGCGACCGCCTTGTGCTCGACCTCTTCGGCGCCGTGCCAGCGCAGCATGTCCAGCATCACGGGGTCGGTGCCGATGGCGTCGTGGGCCGGCGAGTCCAGGATCCACTCCCCCAACACGGCGGTGTAGTGCTCGATCGCGGACACCAGCGCAATCTGCTCGAGCAGCCAGGCCTGGCGGCGCCGCTCGCTCGACCGCGGGCGTTGCCCCAGCAGCGTCTCGAACAGCCACCTGATCTGCCCGGTGTAGGGCGTGACGTCGACGCCGCGCGCCTCGAAGTGGGCCAGGACCTTGCCGTGCGCCTGCGAGTGCACCGATTCCTGACCGATGAAGCCCTGGACGTCGAGGCGCAACTGCTCGTCTTTGATCATGGGCAGCGCCCGCTTGAACACCTCGACGAAGAACTCCTCGCCCGCCGGCAGCAGCAGGTGCAAGACGTTGAGGACGTGCGTGGCAAACGGCTCCCCCGGCACGTAGTGAAACGGCAGCGCCGCCCAGTCGAAGTCCACATCCCGCGCCTCGAGCACCAGGCGCTCGTGAGATGACGCGTCGTGCGGACCGGCGGCCCGGTCGTCGACGGTGAACATTGTGCCCCCTACCTCGGCACCTACCCCGAGCACGAAGCGGTACCGGTGACATCGCGCGTCGTCAGTATAGTGACGACCCCCCGATACACGAAACCGCCGGTACCGGGTTTTGCCGCCGACGTCACCCGCGGCGCAACCACGGATAACGGGGCCGCCCCCCGGCGTCCAGCAAAGGGGCTAGCGGGCCTCGGCGTGCTGCTTGAGGCGTTGCAGGGTGAGCCGGATGTGCTCGGTGTTGACGGCCGCGCGATCGGGGGTGCCGGTGGCGCGGCCCGCGATCGACCGGAACCACGCGGGCCTGCGGTCCCAGGTGCTCTCGGTGACCAGGCAGCCGCCGTCGGCCGCGACGATGTCGTATTGCCAGCGCGCGACCGGGACCACCGTGTGCCGCACGTCGAACGCGAACAGCCGGCCGGGCTCGGCGTCGGTCACCGTGCAGGTCGTGCTCCAGCGCCGCCAGCCGTTCCTGTTGCGCCCGCTGAACACCGCCCCGGGCGTCACCGCGTCGCCCTTGCGCCACGTCATCGCCTCCGCCTCCTCGGCCAGCGAGGCCAGGGTCGGCAGGTCGGTGATGAGGCCGTACACCGCGTCGGGGCGGGCGTCGATGTGGACGGTGGCGCTCACGCACGGGTCGGTCATCGGCCGATCATAGGCAGCGGGCGCGGCCGAAGCGGGAAAAACCTGGCACCGGTTCGCGCCCGGGCTTCGATTGCGGCCCCCGCGGACTTTCTTCACACTTGAGGGGCCCGAAGGGCCTGAGGGGCAACGCGACGCAAGGGGCGCTCATGCGAGTCGGTGTGCCAACCGAGACCAAGACCAACGAGTTCAGGGTCGCCCTCACCCCGGCCGGTGTCGCCGAACTGACCCGCCACGGCCACGAGGTGCTCGTGCAGGCCGGCGCCGGCGAGGGCTCGGCCATCCCCGATCCCGAATACAAGGCGGCCGGCGCCGAAGTGGCCGACACCGCCGAGCAGGTATGGGCCGAGGCGGACCTGCTGCTGAAGGTCAAGGAACCCGTACCGGCCGAATACGGCCTGCTGCGGCGCGACCAGGTCCTGTTCACCTATCTGCACCTGGCCGCGTCGCGCGCGTGCACCGACGCGCTGTTGGCGTCGGGCACAACGGCGATCGCCTACGAGACGGTGCAAGCCGCCGACGGCACGCTGCCGCTGCTGGCCCCCATGAGCGAGGTCGCCGGACGGCTCGCCGCGCAGGTGGGCGCCTACCACCTGATGCGCACCCACGGCGGGCGCGGCGTCCTGATGGGCGGCGTCCCGGGCGTCAAGCCCGCCGACGTCGTGGTGATCGGGGCGGGGACCGCGGGCTACAACGCGGCCCGGGTGGCCGGTGGCATGGGCGGAGCCGTCACCGTGCTGGACGTCAACATCACCAGGCTTCGACAGCTCGACGCGGAATTCGGCGGGCAGGTGCGCACCCGGTACTCGTCGGCCTACGACCTGGAGGGCACCGTCAAGCGCGCCGACCTGGTGATCGGGGCCGTGCTGCTGCCAGGCCACAAAGCGCCCAACCTCGTCTCCAATGCGCTTGTCGCGCAAATGAAGCCGGGAGCCGTGCTGGTGGACATCTCCATCGACCAGGGCGGCTGCTTCGAGGACTCGCGCCCGACCACCCACGACGACCCGACGTTCGCCGTGCACGACACGCTGTTCTACTGCGTGGCCAACATGCCCAGCGCGGTTCCGAAGACCTCGACCGTGGCGTTGACCAACGCCACCATGCCCTACGTCATCGCCCTCGCCGACCGCGGCTGGCGGGCGGCCTGCCGTTCCGATCACGCGTTGGCGCAAGGGCTTTCGACGCACGACGGCGCCCTGCTGTCCGACCAGGTGGCCACCGACTTGGGGCTGCCCGCTGCCGATCCCGCCAGCGTGCTGGGCTGACCGTCAGGCGTTGGCCGCCAGGGCGGCGACGATGTCGGCCGCGGGGCCGGCGCTGGCGTGCTTGAATGCCGTACCCGCCCACAGCGGCATCCCGTTCGGGTCTTCCTGGGCCGCCGCCGCCTGCCGGATGGGCCAGGTCATCTGGTTCACCTCGGGATATCCCAACGGCGCCAGGTGGTCCAACTGGCGGGTGAAGTCGTTCTCCAGGCCGCGCGCGTAGCGGCCCGAAAACGCCCGGGTCACAACGGTCGTCGCGAACAACGGGTTCTTCAGCGCGACGCGGTGCGCCGAATTGGTGCCGGCCTCGTCGCTGAGCAGCAGCGCGGTGCCGACCTGCGCCGCCACCGCACCGCGGCGCAGCACGGTCGCCACCTCCTCGGCGGTGCCGAGTCCGCCGGCGGCGATGATCGGGACGTCGTGCGCGTGCCGGATCCGGTCGATCAGCTGGTGCAGCGACTCGCTGCCGGGCTCCATGTCCGGCGCGAACGTACCGCGGTGCCCGCCGGCGCCGGGTCCCTGCACCACCAGGCTGTCCGCGCCGGCGGCCACCGCCACCCCGGCCTCGTAGGCCGACGTCACCGTGACCATCACGAGCAGCCCCAGCGCGCCGAGCCGGCGGATCACGTCGGGCGGCGGCACCCCGAAGGTGAACGACACCAACTCGGGCCGCACGTCGGCCACCACCTCGAGTTTTTCCTCCCACCCGTCGTCGTCGCCGTATTGCGGATGCCCGACCTCGACGTGGTAGTGCTCGGCGATCTCCTCGAGCTCGGCGGCGTAATAGTCCAGCGCCACCCAGTCCGCGACGCTGGGCTGGGGCACGAACAGGTTCACGCCCAGCGGGCCGGTGGTGGCCTTGCGCGCCGCGGCGATGTCCTCGGCGAACTGGTCGGCATCCAGGTAGCCGCCGGCCACGAAGCCCAGGCCGCCCGCGTTGGACACCGCGGCCGCCAGCGCGGGGGTCCCGGGACCGCCGGCCATCGGCGCGCCGACGATGGGGACCATGATGTCCCAGAAACCCAGTACCATCCGGCTACTCCGCCGACGGCGAGCGCCGGCACGGCGCGAGTGTGGGGGCGGACATGTGGCGCTACTTTACCATCGCCCGAAGTCGTTGGGGCAGTGACCGTTTGGAGGTGAACGGGCCCAGCACCGCGGCCCCGTAGGGCTGGCTGAGCAGGCGCCGGGCGACCGCGTTGACCTCCTCGACCGTCACCTGGTCGATCTGCTGCAGCGTGTCCTCGATGCTGCGGTGTTTGCCGTAATTCAGTTCGCTGCGCCCCAGCCGGCTCATCCGCGAGCTCGAGTCCTCCAGGCCCAGCACCAGCCCGCCCCGCAGGGAGCCCTTGGCGATGCGGCATTCGGCGTCGGTGATGCCGTCGCGCGCCACGGACTCCAACACCTCGCCGGTGACCTGCATGACCTCGGCGAAACGCTCGGGCTGGCAGGCGGCGTACACCGACAGCGCTCCGCTGTCGGCGAAGATGTCCACCGTCGAGTACACCGAGTAGGCCAGGCCGCGCAGCTCGCGCACCTCCTGGAACAGCCGCGAACTCAGGCCGCCGCCCAGCGCCGTGTGCAGCACCGACAACGCCCAGCGGTGTTCCCACCCGCGCCCGGGCGTGCGGACTCCCAGCGACACGTGCGCCTGCTCGGCGTCGCGCTTGCCGACCAGCAGACCCGGCCGGCCGGTCACCCGGCCCGCGCCCTTGCGCGGGGCGATCGGCTCCCGTCCGCGCACCAGGTGCGGCCCGAAGTGCCGACGCACCAACGACACCACCTCGGCGTGGTCGACGTTGCCGGCGACCGCCACCACCATCCGGTCCGGCGTGTACCGCCGGACGTGGAACGAGTGCAGCTGGGCGCGGGTCATCGCCGACACCGACTGCGCGGTGCCGATCACCGGGCGCCCTACCGGGTGGTCGCCGAACAGCGCACCCAGGAACATGTCGCCGAGGGCGTCCTCGGGGTCGTCGTCGCGCATCGCGATCTCCTCGAGGACGACATCGCGTTCCAGCTCGACGTCGTCGGCGGCGCAGCGCCCGTTGAGCACCACGTCGGCCACCAGGTCGACGGCCAGCGCCAGGTCGCTGTCGAGCACGTGCGCGTAATAGCAGGTGTGCTCCTTGGCGGTGAAGGCGTTGAGCTCTCCCCCGACGGCGTCCATCGCCTGCGCGATGTCCACGGCGGTGCGGGTCGGCGTCGACTTGAACAGCAGGTGTTCCAGGAAGTGCGCCGCGCCGGCCACCGTGGCGCCCTCGTCGCGCGAGCCGACCCCGACCCACACCCCGACCGAGGCCGACCGCACCGACGGCAGGTATTCGGTGACCACCCGCAACCCACCCGGCAGGGTGGTGCGGCGCAGCACCGCCTGATGTCCGGGTTTGGCTGCGGCGACGCGGGCGCCCCGTCGCAGCGCGGGGTCGGCTGCCGGCTTCCTAGACTGAGCTGGCGGCATCGGCCGGTGCGGTCTCCGGGGCGGGGGCCTCGCCGCCGGCCGACTCCTCGTCGGCCACCAGGACCAGCGAGATCTTGCCGCGCTTGTCGATGTCGGCGATCTCCACGCGCAGCTTGTCCCCGACGTTCACCACGTCTTCGACCTTGGCGATGCGCTTGCCCTTGCCGAGCTTGGAGATGTGCACCAGCCCGTCGCGTCCCGGCAGCAGCGACACGAACGCGCCGAAATCGGTTGTCTTGACCACCGTTCCGAGGAACCGCTCGCCGACGGTCGGCAGCTGCGGGTTGGCGATGGCGTTGATCTTGTCGATCGCGGCCTGCGCCGACGGGCCGTCGGTGGCGCCGACGAACACGGTGCCGTCGTCCTCGATGGAGATCTGCGCGCCGGTCTCCTCGGTGATGGCGTTGATGACCTTGCCCTTGGGCCCGATGACCTCGCCGATCTTGTCGACCGGCACCTTGATGGTGGTCACCCGCGGCGCGTACGGGCTCATCTCGTCGGGGCCGTCGATGGCCTCGGCCATGACCTCGAGGATGGTCAACCGGGCGTCCTTGGCCTGCGCCAGCGCGCCCGCCAGCACCTGCGACGGGATCCCGTCGAGCTTGGTGTCGAGCTGCAACGCGGTGACAAAGTCCTTGGTGCCGGCGCACTTGAAGTCCATGTCGCCGAACGCGTCCTCGGCGCCCAGGATGTCGGTCAGCGTGACGAAGCGGCGCTCCGTCTTGCCGTCCACCTCGACGTCGTCGGAGACCAGGCCCATCGCGATGCCCGCCACCGGCGCCTTCAGCGGCACCCCGGCGTTGAGCAGCGCCAGCGTGGACGCGCAGACCGAGCCCATGGACGTCGAGCCGTTGGAGCCCAGCGCCTCGGACACCTGGCGGATGGCGTAGGGGAACTCCTCGACGCTCGGCAGCACGGGCACAAGGGCCCGCTCGGCCAGCGCGCCGTGCCCGATCTCGCGCCGCTTCGGCGAACCGACGCGGCCGGTCTCACCGGTGGAGAACGGCGGGAAGTTGTAGTGGTGCATGTAGCGCTTGGAGGTCTCGGGGCCCAGCGAGTCGATCTGCTGGGCCATCTTGACCATGTCGAGCGTGGTGACGCCCAGGATCTGGGTCTCGCCGCGCTCGAACAGGGCGCTGCCGTGCGCCCGCGGCACGACGGCCACCTCGGCGGACAGGGCGCGGATGTCGGTGATGCCGCGGCCGTCGATGCGGAAGTGGTCGGTGAGGATGCGCTGGCGGACCAGTTTCTTGGTCAGCGAGCGGAAGGCGGCGCTGACCTCCTTCTCCCGGCCCTCGTAGGTCTCGGCCAGGCGCGCCTGCACCTCGGCCTTGAGCTCGTCGGTGCGCGCGTCGCGCTCCGCCTTGCCGCCGATGGTCAGGGCCTTGGCCAGCTCGTCGGTCGCCACCGAGGCGACCGAGTAGTACACGTCCTCGGCGTAGTCGGGGAACACCGGGTAGTCGCTGGTGGGCTTCGCGGCCGCGTCGGCCAGCTCCTGCTGCGCGGTGCACAGCGCGGCGATGAACGGCTTGGCCGCCTCGAGGCCCTCGGCGACCACGGTTTCCGTCGGCGCCTGGGCGCCGCCCTCGACGAGCTCGATGACCTTTTCGGTGGCCTCGGCCTCGACCATCATGATGGCGACGTCGGGCTTGCCGTCGGAGTCGGTGCCGACGATGCGCCCGGCCACGACCATGTCGAACACGGCGCGCTCGAGTTGTTCGACGGTCGGGAACGCGACCCACTGGCCGTCGATCAGCGCCACCCGCACCCCGCCGACGGGACCCGAGAACGGCAGGCCGGCGAGCTGGGTGGACGCGGACGCGGCGTTGATCGCGACGACGTCGTAGAGGTCGTTGGGGTCCAGGCTCAGGATCGTCACGACGACCTGGATCTCGTTGCGCAGGCCCGAGACGAACGACGGGCGCAGCGGCCGGTCGATCAGGCGGCAGGTCAGGATGGCGTCGGTGGAGGGGCGGCCCTCCCGACGGAAGAACGAACCGGGGATGCGGCCCGCGGCGTACATCCGCTCCTCGACGTCGACGGTCAACGGGAAGAAGTCGAAGTGTTCCTTCGGGCTCTTGCTGGCGGTGGTCGCCGACAACAGCATGTTCTCGTCGTCAAGGTACGCGGCGACGGCGCCGGCGGCCTGCTGGGCCAGCCGGCCGGTCTCAAAACGGATGGTGCGGGTGCCGAAGCTCCCGTTGTCGATGGTGGCGGTCGCCTCGAACACGCCCTGGTCAATCTCAGCTACAGACATAGACGTCCGTACGGCCTCTCTTATCTTCGGCTGTTTCGCGTCGTCACGCGCAACCTGGAGAGAGACCGCAGAGGGTACTCACCGACCCCTGGCGGGGCCCGCGAGTCACCCTCGAAGCTTTCGTGAAGAGCCGGGTCTGTATGCGGCTACGGCCATCGATCGAAGCGGCCGACCTGCTCCAGATCCGGAGAGCCCGGCAGCCACTACCGAAGACCGTCCGATGCAGACCCAACCGCTCCCTCGGACTTGCGTAGTGACACGCTGGAACGGCACACGCGGATCTGCGTAGCCGCACCGTTTGCTCGGGCCGAACGGCCCAGAACGTCCTTACTCTACACCGGCGGCCTCGGCCCACGGCACGAGTGCGCGCATTGGGGCCAGGCCGCCCGCCTCAGCGGCGCAGGCCCAGGCGCTCGACGAGCGAGCGGTACCGCGCCACGTCGATCTGGGCGACGTACTTGAGCAGCCGGCGCCGGCGCCCGACCAGCAGCAGCAGCCCCCGCCGCGAGTGGTGGTCGTGCTTGTGCACCTTCAGGTGCTCCGTGAGGTCGGCGATCCGCTTGGTCAGCAGCGCGACCTGCGCCTCCGGCGAACCGGTGTCGGTGTCGTGCAGGCCGTAGGTGCCCAGGATCTCTTTTTTCTGCTCGGCTGTCAGCGCCACGAAACTCTCTCCATCAATGAAGTCCGCGATAAGAAGGTGTCCGGCGCGGCCACCGCGAACCGCAGCACGCGCCGATGTCGTCCGGGAGTTTAGCAGCCGGTGAGCACCGCCCCCGAATCGTCGCGCCGGGCGAGCAGCGCGATCAGTCGGTGAGCAGGCCGCGCGCCCGCTCGGTGTCCCCGCCCATCGCGACGACGAGCTCCTTGACGGAGTCGAACTTGAGTTGCCCGCGGATCCGCGCCACGAAATCCAGCGCCACGTGCTGGCCGTAGAGATCGGCGTCGGTGTCCAGCACGAACGCCTCCACCGTGCGGGTGCGACCCGAGAAGGTGGGGTTGGTGCCGACCGACACCGCGGCCTGGTAGCGCTCGCCCGGGATCACGCTTCCGGTCACCGGGCCGTGACCCAGCACCGTGAACCAGGCGGCGTACACGCCGTCGGCGGGGATGGCCGAGTACATCGGCGGCGCCACGTTCGCCGTGGGGTAGCCGAGTTCGGCGCCGCGCCCGTGCCCCCGCACGACGACGCCCTCGACGCGGTGCGGGCGCCCCAGCGCCTCGGTGGCCGCGACGACGTCGCCCGCGTCGACGCAGGAACGGATGTAGGTGGACGAGAACGTGACGGTCTCGTTGCTGTGGTGCTCGGTGAGCAGCGACATCGACTCGACCGCGAAGCCGAACCGGTCGCCGGCCCGGCGCAGGGTTTCGACGTTGCCGCCCGCCTTCTTGCCGAAAGTGAAGTTCTCCCCGACGACCACTTCGACCACATGCAGGTTCTCGACCAGCAGCTCGTGGACGTAGCGCTCGGGCGTCAGCTTCATGAAATCGGTGGTGAACGGCATCACCAGGAAGACGTCGATGCCGAGTTCCTCGACCAGTTCGGCGCGGCGCGTCAGCGTCGTCAGCTGCGCCGGATGGCTGCCCGGATAGACGACTTCCATGGGATGCGGGTCGAAGGTCATCAACACCGCCGGCACGTTAC
>NZ_LZKC01000230.1:0-14279 GCF_001672685.1 Mycobacterium sp. E2462 | reverse complement strand
GCAGGGTGCGGCCGCTGCCCGGCCGGGCGCCGCGGGCGCCTTGCCGGGTGCCGCCGGGGCGCTGCCGGGTGCGGCTGCGGCCCTGCCGGCCGCCGCGCCGGTCCTGCCCCCGGTCTAGAACTTCGCGCACCTCTGTCACCAGACGGCACCGCAGAGTCACCCACTCTGCGGTGCCGTCGACATTTGGCGCGGATTCCCCGTCGCGCCGCGTCGTGTCGTCTCACTAATAACAGTGGACACACACGTAACATCGACTGGTGTCCCGTGGCCGCGCACCGACGACGTTGCTCACGGCCGTCGCGGCCACCGTCGTCATCGTGTCGTGGGTGGCGAACGCGACGCGTGACCACGGCACGGCGAGCCCGCCCCCGGCGCGGGGCACGCAATTGGTGGAACAGCCGCTGATCGGCCTGGGCGGCGGCGTCACGGTCCGCGAGATCAGCCAGGACACGCCGTTCTCACTGGTCGCGCTCACCGGCGACCTGGCCGGGACGTCCACGCGGGTGCGGGCCAAGCGCCCCGACGGGTCCTGGGGCCCCTGGTATCAGACCGAGTACGAGACCGCCGCCCCCGACCCGACGAGCCGGGTGGGCGACGACTCCGGAGCGGGGCCCGTCGAAGGCCCCCGCGGCACCGACCCCGTGTTCGTCGGCACCACCACCACCGTGCAGATCGCGGTCACCCGCCCGATCGATGCGCCGGTCACCCAGCCGGTCCCGGCGCCCCCGGCCGACGCCCCGGGCAAGCCCCCACTCGGGTACCGACCGGCGTCGCGGGACCAGCCCTTCGGGCAGAACATCAACGCGGTGCTCATCTCCCCGCCGCAGGCCCCGGTCGAGACGCACTGGACTCCGCCGTCGGGGGTTCTGATGCCGGGCCAGGCCCCTGCCATCATCAGCCGCGAACAGTGGGGCGCCGACGAGTCGCTACGCTGCGGAAGCCCCCAGTACGACAACGGGGTTCGCGCCGCGGTCGTGCACCACACCGCCGGCAGCAACGACTACTCCCCGCTGGAGTCCGCCGGGATCGTCAAGGCCATCTACACCTACCACAGCAAAACCCTGGGGTGGTGCGACATCGCCTACAACGCCCTGGTCGACAAATACGGCCAAGTGTTCGAGGGGAGCGCCGGGGGGCTGACCAAGGCGGTCGAGGCCTTCCACACGGGCGGCTTCAACCGCAACACCTGGGGCGTGGCGATGATGGGCAACTTCGACGACGTCCCGCCCACCCCGATCCAGCTGAAAACCGTTGGCCGGCTGCTGGGTTGGCGGCTCGGCCTGGACGGTGTCGACCCCAAGGGCACCGTGGCGCTCGAGTCGGCCGGCAGCCACTACACCACCTACCCGGCCGGTTCGATCGCGACGCTGCCGACCATCTTCACCCACCGCGACGTCGGCAACACCGACTGTCCGGGCAACGCCGCCTACGCGCTGATGGACGAGATCCGGGATATCGCAGCGCATTTCAACGATCCGCCCGAGGAATTGATCAAGGCGCTGCAGGGCGGCGCGATCTACGACCACTGGCAGGCCATCGGCGGCATGAACAGCCCGCTGGGCGCGCCGACGTCCCCGGAGGACGACGCCGAGGGGGACGCCCGCTACGTCACCTTCGCCAAGGGCGCCATGTACTGGTCACCGCAGACCGGCGCGCAACCCGTCACCGGCGCCATCTACGACGCCTGGGCGTCGCTGAGCTACGAGCGGGGACCGCTCGGACTGCCGACCAGCGCGGAAATCCAGGAACCGCTGCAGATCACGCAGAACTTCACGCACGGCACCCTGAACTACGACCGGCTGACCGGAAACGTCAACGAGGTGGCGGACGGCATCACGACGCCCCTGTCGACGGACGCGCCGAGCGGCCCGACGGTCCCGGCCGAGCACTTCTCGCTGCCGGCCCACCCGCCCGCGGCCTGACGCACGCCGCTCAGGCTGACTGGCGCCACTCCTCCGCACGCCGCAACGCGGCGTGCATCGTCGTGCCGCTCAGGCTCAATGGCGACACTCCTCCGCACGCCGCAACGCGGCGTGCATCGTCGTGCCGCTATAACCACCAGCGCTCGAGCACCCGGCCCACCCCGTCGTCGTTGTTGTTGGCGGTGACCTCGTCGGCGGCGGCCTGCACGTCGGGGTTGGCGTTGCCCATCGCGACGCCCAGCCCCGCCCACCGCAGCATCGGCAGGTCGTTGGGCATATCACCGAACGCGACCACCTCCCCGCCGACGATGCCCAGCGGGGCCGCAATCTGGTCCACGCCGGTGGCCTTGCTGGTTCCCGGCGGCACGATCTCGACGAGGCCGTTGTTGGTGGAGTAGGTGATATCGCCCGCGTTGCCGACGTGCCCGGCCAGCTCGGCGGCCATGTCGGCGCTGCGCGCCCCGGCCCGGCGAACCAGCAGCTTGATCGCCGGTGCGCTCAGCAGATCCTCGATCGCCACCTCGGTGTTGTCCGGGTTCAACCAGGCGTGCTCGTAACCCGGCGAGCTGACGAACTGGGGCGTCGCGGTGTCGTGGGCGCGTTCGCCGATGCGCTCGACGGCCAGCCCGGCGCCCGGGATGAGGCGGGTCACCCGCTCGGCGAGCTCGGCCAGCGTGTCCAGGTCGAGCGTGCGCGCCGAGAGCACCCGGTCGGTCGCGGGGTCGTAGATGACGGCGCCGTTGGCGCACACCGCGACGGGGGCGAAACCGAGCGCATCGACGACGGGACGGATCCAGCGCGGCGGCCGGCCGGTCGCGACCACGAACCGCGCGCCCGCGGCGACGGCGGCGTGGATGGCGTCGCGGGTGCGCGGGGTGATCGTGTCGGCGTCGTCGAAGAGGGTGCCGTCGACGTCGCAGGCGATGAGGGCGGGCAGGGTCATCGAGACCGTCCGCCGCGGCGGCAAGCGCTCAATGCAGCCCGCTCTGCTCTTGGCCCGGCCGGGTGACCCCGTCGGTGCCGTACTTCTGCATCCGGGCCTGCAGCTCCGAGAGCCGGATGGCGCGCGAGTCGTCCTGGGTCGGCGCGCCGCCGCCCAGGCGGTGCGGCACCCAGTACTCACCCTCGGGGTGCGGGTACTCCTCCTGGACGCGGTAGAGCAACTCGTTCATCGACGCGCGCAGCGCGGCGTTGACCTGCTCGGGCGTGCCCTGCGGGGGCAGCGGCCGGCCGACGGCGACGGTGATCGGAACCTTGTTGCGCCACACCTTCTTCGGGTGGTCCTTGGGCCAGATGCGGTGCGCACCCCAGACGATGAGCGGGATGATCGGCACCCCGGCGTCGAGCGCCATCCGGGCCGCGCCGGTCTTGAACTCGCGCAGCTCGAAGCTGCGGCTGATGGTGGCCTCGGGGTGCATCCCGATCAGCTCGCCCTCCCGCATCCGCTGCACGGCCACCTCGAACGCGTCGTGTCCGGTCCGGCGGTCCACGGGGATCAGCCGGGCGTGCTTGATGACGTAGTTCACCGCCTTCACGTCGGCCATCTCCGCCTTGATCATGAAGTACGCGCGCCGGCCCCGCTCGCGCACCGCGAGCAGCGTCGGCAGCCAGTCCAGGTAGCTGGTGTGGTTCTGCGCCAGCAGGGCCCCGCCGCGGGTCGGGATGTTCTCCAACCCGTGATAGGTGAACGTGGTCCCCTGCATCGCGACCATCGGCGGGACGATCCACTCGCCCAACCGGTAGAACCCCTCAGCCATGTCGTCTCCTTCACTTACCGCGACGGCCGGCGGCGCGCGCCGCGGCCTCGTCGGCCTCCATCCGGGCGGCCTGCTGGGGGGTCGGCGCGCCGCCGCCCAGCCGGCGGGGGACCCAGTGCGCTCCCGGCTCGTTCGGATAGCGTCCCTGCACGTCGTGCAGCAACGTCGTCATCGATGCGCGCAGCGCGGCGTCGGTCTGCGCTGTGTCGTCGGCCGCCCGCAGCGGCTCGCCCACGCCCACGGTCACCGGTATGTTGCCGCGGATCAACTTGCGCGGGTGGTCCTTGGTCCAGACGCGCTGCGCGCCCCAGACGATCATCGGCACGATCGGCACGTCGGCGTCGGCGGCCATTCGGGCGGCGCCCGTCTTGAACTCCTTGAGTTCGAAGCTGCGGCTGATCGTCGCCTCCGGGTAGACGCCCACCAGCTCGCCGGCGCGCAGGCGCTGCACGGCCACCGCGTAGGCGTCCCCGCCGGCGCGGCGGTCGACGGGAATGGTGCCGGTGTGTTTGATCAGGAAGTTGACCACCTTCACCTGCTGCATCTCGGCTTTGATCATGAAGCGCAGCCGCCGGCGGCGGCGGTGCACGGCCAGCCCGGCGGGCAGGAAGTCGACGTAACTGGTGTGGTTGATCGCGATCACCGCGCCGCCGTCATCGGGGATGTGTTCCTCACCGGCATAGCTGATCCGCGCGCCGCTGACCACGACGGCCAACTGGGCCACGAACTCCAGGGTGCGGTAGACCGGCTCCGCCATCGTTCACTGCTCCGGCGCCCCTGGGGCCTGGGCGCGGCGCGCCGCGCGGGCGGCGGCCTCC
This sequence comes from Mycobacterium sp. E2462, assembly GCF_001672685.1. Classification (NCBI taxonomy): domain Bacteria; kingdom Bacillati; phylum Actinomycetota; class Actinomycetes; order Mycobacteriales; family Mycobacteriaceae; genus Mycobacterium; species Mycobacterium sp. E2462. The sequence continues at coordinate 9,782 of NZ_LZKC01000230.1, read as the reverse complement.
TCGGCCTCCAGTCGGGTCGCGTCGGCCAGGGACGGCGCGCCCCCGCCCAGTCGGTGCGGCACCCAGAACTCGCCCGCGGGATGCGGCCCGTACATCTCCTGCGCCCGCTCGAGCAGGTGCTGCATGCGCGAGTGCAGCAGACCCTTGAGTTCCTCGAGGGCCAGCGTCGGCTCGATCGGCTCGCCCACCAGCACGATGATCGGCACCTTCGGCCGGAATAGCTTCTTGGGGTGGCCCTTGGTCCAGATGCGCTGCGCGCCCCAGACGATGACCGGGACGATCGGCACGCCGGCGTCCAGCGCCATGCGGGCCGCGCCCGACTTGAACTCCTTGATCTCGAAGCTGCGGCTGATGGTGGCCTCGGGGTAGACGCCGACCAGCTCGCCGTCCTTGAGGTTGCGGACGGCCTCCTCGTAGGACGCCGCCCCGTCCTGGCGGTTCACCGAGATGTGCCGCAGGCTGCGCATGATGGGCCCGGTGATCTTGTTGTCGAACACTTCTTGTTTGGCCATGAACCGCACCTTGCGGCCGAGGCCCTGCTGGTAGGCGGGCAGACCCGCGAACGTGAAGTCCAGGTAGCCGGTGTGATTGATCGCGATCACCGCGCCGCCGGTCTTCGGAAGGTTGTCCGCACCGCTGACCGTGATCTTCAGGCCCTGGATGCGCCAGACCAAGCGGGCGATCTGGATGACAGTCCCGTATACCGGTTCCACAGCACTTCAGCCTAGTGCGCCCGGCGGCGAGTCGCCCGAAGTGCTGCACACCGGGGCTTTCGCGGGCACCGCCACGCCGGTCCGCCGCCCGGGTCGCGTGGCGGGTGCCCGGCAGCGCGCCGCGCTAAGCTCGGGGGCTGAAAAGCCGTTCCCCCGGTCGCGGCGTGACGCGGCCACAGAAAGGTATTTGTGCAGGTCACCAGCGTCGGCCACGCCGGATTTCGGATCGAGACGCCCGCGGGCAGCATTCTGTGCGACCCCTGGGTCAACCCGGCGTACTTCGGGTCCTGGTTCCCGTTCCCCGACAACAGCGGGTTGGACTGGGACCGCCTGGGCGACTGCGACTACCTCTACGTGTCGCACCTGCACAAGGATCACTTCGACGCCAAGAACCTGGCCGAACACGTCAATAAAGACGCCGTGGTGCTGCTGCCCGACTTCCCTGTCCCGGACCTGCGCCACGAGTTGGAACGGCTCGGCTTTCACCGGTTCTTCGACACCAGCACCTCGGTCAAGCACCGCCTGGTTGGCCCCAAGGGCGAGCTGGACGTCATGATCATCGCCCTGCGGGCGCCCGCCGACGGCCCCATCGGCGACTCCGCGCTGGTGGTCTCCGACGGCACCACGACGGTGTTCAACATGAACGACGCCCGGCCGGTCGACCTCGACGTGCTCGATTCCGCCTTCGGCCACATCGACGTGCACCTGCTGCAGTACTCGGGGGCCATCTGGTATCCGATGGTCTACGACATGCCGGCCCGCGCCAAGGAGTCCTTCGGCGTGCAGAAGCGGCAACGCCAGATGGACCGCGCCCGGCAGTACCTGACTCAGGTGGGGGCGACCTGGGTCGTCCCGTCGGCGGGCCCGCCGTGCTTCCTGGATCCCGAGTTGCGCCATCTCAACGACGACCATGGTGATCCGGCCAACATCTTTCCCGACCAGGCGGTGTTTCTGGACCAGATGCGCGCGCACGGCCACGACGGCGGGCTGCTGATGATGCCCGGTTCGACCGCGGACTTCACCGGAACCACGCTCAACTCGTTGCGCCACCCGATCCCCGAGGACCAGGTCGAGGCCATCTTCACCACGGGCAAGGCCGCCTACATCGCCGACTACGCCGAGCGGATGGCGCCGGTGCTGGCCGCCGAGCGGGCCCGCTGGGCCCCGGCCGCCGGGGAGCCGCTGCTCGAGCCGCTGCGTGCGCTGTTCGAGCCGATCATGTCCCAGAGCGACGAAATCTGCGACGGCATCGGCTATCCCGTGGAACTCGTGCTGGGCCCCGAGACGGTCATCCTGGATTTCCCGAAACGGACCGTGCGCGAGCCGATCGCACACGAGAAGGTGCGCTACGGGTTCGCGATCGCCCCGGAACTGGTCCGCACGGTGTTGCGCGACCGGGAACCCGACTGGGTCAACACCATCTTCCTGTCCACCCGGTTCACGGCATGGCGGGTCGGCGGTTACAACGAATACCTCTACACCTTCTTCAAGTGCCTCACCGACGAGCGGGTCGCCTACGCCGACGGCTGGTTCGCCGAGAGTCACGACGACTCGGCGTCAATCACCATGGACGGGTGGACGATTCAGCGCCGCTGCCCGCACCTCAAGGCGGATCTGTCGAAATTCGGTGTCGTGGAGGGCAATACGCTGACCTGCAATCTGCACGGGTGGCAGTGGCGTCTGGACGACGGCCGCTGCCTGACCGCGCGGGGCCATCAGCTGCGAAGTTCCCGGCCATGACCGCGACCCGCGGACAGACCTACGACGACGGCCTCGTGCAACTCGACCGCACCGCGATCACGTTGTGCCGCTACCATTTTCCCTCGGGCACCGCGAAAATCATCGCGCTGGACGCGATCCGCGGCTATCAGTCCGAGAACCTGGGCCTGTGGACGCACCGGCTGCGCATCTGGGGCAGCTCCGACCTGCGGCGCTGGCTGCCGCTGGACGTCGGCCGTCCGTTCAAGTCCACGCTGATCACCTTGGACGTGCCCGGCACCTGGCCCCGCCCGGCGTTCACGCCGGCGCGGCCCGCCGAGTTCGTGGCCCTGCTCGACGAATTGTTGAGCCAGCGCGGTTAGGACGCGCGGTCGGCCAGAGCCTGCCGCGCGGCGTTGTAGCCGGGGATGAAGGTGATGCCCGGCCCGCCGTGACAGCCGGCGCTGCCGAGGTAGAGCCCGGCGATTGGGATCGGCTGGCCGCGAAAACCGGTGGGGCCGGGCCGGTTCGGCCCGATCTGATCGGAGCTGAACAGGCCGTGGCAGTAGTCGCCGCCGGGTGCGCCGAACATGACCCCCATGTGCCGCGGCGTGAAGGTGGTGTGCCGGATGATGCTGCGCTCGAAGTTGGGCGCGAGCCGGGTGACCTTGTCGATGACCCGCTGGCCCATCTCGATCTTGGCCTGGCCGTAGTCGGCGCCGCCCTCGATCGGGAACCACAGCGCGAACGCCGACGCGGCGTGCTTGCCGGGCGGGGCCAGGTCCGGGTCGTTTTGTGACGGCACCTGCAGCACGACGGTGGGATCGGCGGGGACCACGCCGCGCCGGCAGTCCTCCCACTGCTGCTGAACCTCTTCCGGCGTGCAGAACAGGCCGATGGACGCCTGCAGCGCCGGGTCGTTGAGCGCCTCGTACGGCGCGGCGAACGCCGGGGCCTCGTCCAGCGCGAAGTGCATCTGCAGGTAGCTGCCGCGGTGGTCGATGCGGGCGTACCGCTGGCGGATGTCGGCCGGCACCGCCGCCGGGTCGATGAGCTCGTTGAGCGTGACGTCGGGCGCGATGCCCGAGACCACGATCGGGGCGGTCAACGTCTCCCCCGCCTCCGTCCGCACGCCGCGGACCTGGGCTTCGGGGCCGGCGCCCGCCACGAGGATCTCCGCAACCTGGGTCCGCAGCCGCACCTCGCCGCCGTGGCTTTCCAGCAGCGCCCCCAGGTGCGCCGTGAGCGCGCCGATGCCGCCGCGCAGCTTCTTCATCTGCATGGTGTCACCGTCGGGAACGCCCAGTCCGAACGCGAGCGCCGCGGCGCTGCCCGGCGTCGCGGGCCCGCGGTACAGGGTGTTTACGGCCAGCACCGTCATCGATCCGCGCAGGGCCCCGTGCTTGTCCCGGTCCGGCAGGTAGCGGTCCAGCACGTCGGTGACCGAACCGAACAGCATCTCGTTGATGGCGGACCGCTCGAATTCCGTTGTGGCGCAGGCATACATCTCGTCGAACGTCTTGGGCGGTGCCCCCGCCTCGAAACGGCCCAGGGCGCGCGTCGGGGCCTGGGCCCAAGCCATCAGGCCCGCCATGCCGTTGACGGCGTCGGCGCCGTGGACCTCGTTGAGGTGGGTGAAAAGCTTGACCGGGTCGCTGTATTGGACCAGCGGGTCGTCGCCGACGCCGCGCAACGCCACCGACATCACGTCCAGGTCGATGGTCGGCAGGGTGTCCAGGGCGAGTTCGCGGACCACCTCCGGGGCCGTCGGGAACTGCACCGAGCCGGCGATTTCGAACCGGTAGCCGTCGAAAAGCTCCACCGTGGAAGCCATTCCACCGGCGTAGAGCTTGCCGTCCAGGCAGACGGTGCGCAGGCCGGCCTTTTGCAGCAGCACGGCCGCCGCCAGCCCGTTGTGCCCGGCACCGATAACGATCGCGTCATATGTCATCTGTGGCCTCCACGATGGAGGCTCGCACGCCCGCAAAGTTTTGTCAATTATGACGAAACTGCGGTGATCCAGGTGCCGGACAACCCGTCGCGCAGCGACTCCAGCGCCACGTGCGTGATCCGTGCCAGTTCGCCCAGCGACCGTTCCTCGCCCACCATCCACGCCTCCATCGCGCCGAACACGGCCGCCGCGATGCACCGGGCGCTGACCGTGACACGCAACCGCGCGTCGGGTGACCGATCGGCCGCCCCGCTGCGCCGGCGCAGCTGTTGCTCGATGGCGTCGGCGAGGTCGGCTTGGACGTCGCGGATGTGCCGGACGATACGGCCCTGGTCCAGGTCGCCGCCCCGCAGCGCAGCGATCTTCGTCACCGCCTCCACGTCGTAGGGGAAGGCAAAGACGGCGGCCTGTACGGAGTCGATGACCGGCTCGTCGACGGGCCTGGTGTTCAGCGCCGCGCGGAACCAGTGCAGCCCCGTGTAATCGGCGAACAGCAGGTCGTGCTTGGAGCTGAAGTGCCGATAGAAGGTGCGCAGCGAGACGCCGGCGTCGGCCGCGATCTGCTCGGCGGAGGTCTCCTCGACGCCCTGGGCCAGGAACCGCACCACGGCGGCCTGGCGCAGCGCCTCGCGAGTGCGTTCGCTGCGCGCCGTCTGAGCTGGCCGGACCATGGCAGTAAGGTATCAAGAAACTTTTTGACAATATTGACAAAACTTCGCGGACCGGGTGAGACTGCGCACATGGTCTCGCTCCTCACCCACGCGGTCCTCGGGCTCGCGGTCATCGCCTGGATCGTCAGGGCCAACTCGGCCGTCTTCGCCCGGCCCGCCGGCGGCCCGCTGTTCTCGCCGATGGAAATCGTGTACTACGTCGTCGGCATCGCCTCGGTCGCGCTCGGCTGGTACTTCAACGTCACCTACGTGCAGGAATACGCGCACGGGTCCACCAATCCGTTGTGGGGCGAACACGGCAGCTGGGCCGAATACATCCGGCTGATGTTCACCAACCCGGCCGCGAGCTCCGCCAGCCAGGACTACACGATCGCCAATGTCGTTCTGCTGCCCATCTTTACGGTCGTCGACGGTTACCGGCGGGGGCTCAAGCACCCCTGGCTGTACTTCGTGTCGAGCCTGTTCACCAGCTTCGCGTTCGCGTTCGCGTTCTACTTCGCGACCATGGAACGCCAGCGCCGGCACGAGCAGGCGCGCCAGACGGTGCACGCCTAGGGTTCGAGCACCTCGGCGCCCACGTACGGGACCAGGGCGGCGGGCACCCGCACGCTGCCGTCGGGCTGCTGATGGTTCTCCAGGATGGCGACCAGCCAGCGAGTGGTGCCCAGCGTCCCGTTGAGGGTGGCCGCGATCTGGGGCTTGCCGCCCTCGTCGCGGTATCGCGTCGACAACCGGCGCGCCTGGAAGGTGGTGCAGTTCGACGTCGACGTCAGCTCCCGGTAGGCGCCCTGGGTGGGCACCCACGCCTCGCAGTCGAACTTGCGGGCGGCCGAGGACCCGAGATCGCCCGCGGCGACGTCGATCACGCGATAAGGCACCTCGATGCGGGCCAGCATCTCGCGTTGCCAGCCGAGCAGCCGCTGGTGCTCGGCCTCGGCCTCGTCGGGCGTGCAGTAGACGAACGCCTCGACCTTGTCGAACTGGTGCACCCGGATGATGCCGCGGGTGTCCTTGCCGTAGCTGCCGGCCTCGCGGCGGAAACAGGACGACCACCCCGCATACCGCAACGGCCCGCCGGAAAGGTCCAGGATCTCGTTCCAGTGGTAGCCGGCCAGCGGCACCTCCGACGTCCCGACGAGATAAAGGTCGTCCTCCTCGAGCCGGTAGATCTCGTCGGCGTGGGCGCCGAGGAAGCCGGTGCCGGCCATCACCTCCGGGCGCACCAACACCGGCGGGATCATCGGGATGAAGCCGTTGTCGACGGCCAGCCGCAGCGCCAGCTGCAACAGCCCGAGTTGCAGCAGCGCCCCCTTCCCGGTGAGGAAGTAGAACCGCGACCCGGACACCTTGGCGCCCCGCTGCATGTCGATCAGTCCCAGCGACTCGCCCAGCTCCAGGTGGTCCTTGGCGTTCTCGATCGCGGCGGGTTCGCCGACGACGTCGAGCACCCGGTAGTCGTCCTCCCCGCCGGCGGGCACGCCGTCGATGACGACGTTGGAGATGGCCATGTGCGCCGCGGTGAACGCCGCCTCGGCGTCGGCCTGCGCGGCCTCGGCGGCCTTGACCTGCTCGGCCAGCTCCTTGGCGCGCGCGAGCCTGGCCGGGCGTTCCTCGGGTGACGCGGCCCCGACGCTCTTGCTGGCCGCCTTCTGTTCGGCGCGCAGCGTGTCGGCGGAGGAAATGGCGGAGCGGCGCGCCGCGTCGGCCGCCACGAGGGCGTCGACCAGCGCCGGGTCCTCGCCCCGGCTGACTTGCGAGCGGCGCACCGCGTCGGGGTCCTCCCGGAGCAGCTTCAGGTCGATCACGGCCCTGAGACTACTTTCGCCGGCGCGGCCGGTCGTCGCAGCACCCCCGGCACGGAATCCCAGGATTCACTTCGGCAACATTTGTCACGCCGCGGGGGCGCTGCTGTCAGAATGGAGCGGATGTCGCAAGCCCCCGAACTCCTGGACGCCTCGCGCGCCGACGAGCCCGCCGGCTCGACCGACCGGTCGGCGGACCGGACGCTGGCCGGACTGCAGTGGCCGCGCAGCCTGCAGGCCCGCGCGACCCGGCGGGCGCTGCTGCTCACCGCGCTGGGTGGGCTGCTGATCGCCGGGCTGGTCACGGCCATCCCGGTCGGGGGGTCCGGGCCGGGACGGCTGGCCGGCTACCTGGACAGCGATCCCGTGCCGAGCACCGGGGCCCGTAGCGACGCCGCCTTCAACCGGGCCGGCGCCGGGGACTGCCTGATGTGGCCCGACACCGCGCCGGAGTCGGCGCGCATCGTCAAGTGCTCCGACGACCACAAGTTCGAGGTGGCCGAGTCCATCGACATGCGGACGTTCCCGGGCGCCGAATACGGGCCGAACGCCGCTCCCCCGTCGCCCGCGCGCATCCAGCAGATCACGCAGGAGCAGTGCGACACGGCCGCCCGCGGCTACCTCGGCGCCAAGTTCGACCCCAACAGCAGGTTCACTGTCAGCCTGCTGTGGCCGGGTGATCGCCCCTGGCGTCAGTCCGGCGATCGCCGCATGCTGTGCGGCCTGCAGCTGCCCGGCCTGAACAACCAGCAGCAGGTGTTCAAGGGCAAGGTCGCCGACGTCGACCAGTCCAAGGTCTGGCCGGCGGGCACCTGCCTGGGCATCGACGCGACGACCAACCAGCCCACCGACGCCCCTGTGGACTGCAAGACGCCGCACGCGATGGAGGTGACCGGCACCGTCAACCTTGGCGAGAAGTTCCCGGGCCCGCTGCCGCCGGAGCCCGACCAGGACGCCTACATCAAAGACAACTGCACCAAGATGACCGACGCCTACCTGGCGCCGACCAAGCTACGGACCACCACCCTGACGCTCATCTACCCGACGGTGACGCTGTCGAGCTGGACGGCGGGCAGCCGAGAGGTCGCCTGCAGCATCGGCTCCACGCTGGGCAACGGCGGCTGGGCCACGCTGGTGAACAGCGCCAAGGGCCAATTGCTGATTAATGGTCAGGCGCCGGTGCCGCCCCCGGACATCCCCGAGGAACGGCTCACCATGCCGCCGATCCCGCTGCAGGTTCCGGCCCAGGCGCCGTCCAGCCAGAGCCAGGGGCAGGGACAGAGCCCGCCGAGCGCCCCACCGGCGATCCCCCCGAACAACCAGCACCTGCCCGGCCAGCAACCCGGCGGCGCCCCGGCGCAGTCGCCCGCCTCCCCGGCCCCGCAGCAGGCCCCGCAGCCACAACAGCAGCCACAGCAGCAGGCGCCCGCACCGGCTCCGCAGGCCCCCGCCCCGGCACCGGCGCCCGCGGACCCGGGGTTGCCCCCCGGTGACGCCGGAGCGCCGCCGGCCGGCCCGGTGCCCGAGCCCGCCCCCGGGGGGTAGCCGGGTGGCCGTGCGGATGGATCTGCAGCGCTTCGACGAACTGGTCTCCGACGCGCTCGATCTGGTTCCGCCCGAGCTGGCGGCGGCGATGGACAACGTCGTCGTCCTCGTCGAGGCCCGCCATCCCGAGGACGACGAGCTGCTCGGACTGTACGAAGGGGTGGCGCTGACCGAACGCGATTCCGACTACTCGGGGTCGCTGCCGGACGCCATCTTCGTCTACCGGGACGCGTTGCTGGAGGTTTGTGACTCCGAGGAGCAGGTGGTCGACGAGGTGGCGATCACGGTAATCCATGAGATCGCGCACCACTTCGGCATCGACGACGACCGGTTGCACGAGCTCGGCTGGGCCTGACCCGACACATCTCGCGTTTGTGGGCGCGGCATCCCGGATATGTCCGCCGCGGGTGCTATGAACGGCGTATGAGTGCCGATTGCCGCGACTGCCGGGCAGGCCTAGATCACTGTCACGGCACCATCATTCGTCACGCGCAGGGCCGGTTCTGGGGCCGCGCGGAGTGCACCGAACCGGACTGCACCAGCCCCGAACTGGTCGCGCACACGTTCGTCATCGACTGCGACGCCGTGGGCTGCGCGTGCGCGGAATGGATCGCGCTGGCGGTCTAGCCCGTGCCGTCATCCCATCGGGTCGGTGCTGGAGTGAACCGCGTCGCCCACCGGGGTGGCCGCGACCTCGGGATAAAACGGCGGCGTCAGGCTCCCCCACCGCAGGCAGCTCCACCGCCCGTCGGTGATCGGCGACAGCACCACCGACTCGGCGTTGTCCAGGTGGTTGTCCAGCGCGAACTCGGCCTCGACGCCGGACAGCATGGCGGCCGCCAGGCGGATCGCGGCGCCGTGGCTGACGACCACGATGTCGCCGTGCCACTCCCGGTCGTCCAGGTAGCGCAGCCGCAGATCGGTGATGGCGGGCACGTAGCGGTCCAGCACCTGGTTGCCGGTTTCGCCGCCGGGAAGCGGGATGTCCAGCTCGCCACGATGCCACCGGCCATAGATCGCGTTGAACTCGGCGATCGCGTCGTCGTCGTTGCGGTTCTCCAGCTCCCCGACCTGCACCTCGTGGATGCCCGGGAGTTCGACGGCGCCCAGGTCGAGCTGGGAGCCGATGACCGCGGCGGTCTGCGACGCCCGCGTGGCCACGGAATGCGCGAGCATCGCCGGCCGGCCGGCGTGCTGGGCGAACGCGCGGGCCTGATCGCGCCCCAGGGGCGTCAGCTCCGCGCCGGGCGGGCGGGTGTCGAGCCTGCGCTCGACGTTGCCGAAGGACTGGCCGTGCCGCACCAACACCAACCGGCCGGTCATGACTCACTCCTTTCCGCCGCTTCCGGCTTGCCCTCTCGCAATCGCGTCAACCACCGCAGCGCCTCGTCGGCGGGCGGCG
>NZ_LZKC01000229.1:0-11594 GCF_001672685.1 Mycobacterium sp. E2462 | reverse complement strand
CCGGCGTCGATGCCCCCGGCCAGCTCGAACGCCAGCACCGCCCCGGTACCCTTCGGCGCCAGCTTCTTGGCCCGCTCGTGCCAGGGCGAGCTGGGCAGCCCGGCGTAGTTCACCGACAGCACGCCGTCGTGGCCTTCCAGAAACTCGGCGACCCGCTGCGCGTTCGCCACGTGCCGCTCCACCCGCAGGCTCAGCGTCTCCAAGCCCTGCGCCACCAGGAACGCGTTGAACGGGGAGGCGGCCGACCCGAGGTCGCGCAGCAACTGCACCCGCGCCTTGAGCGCGTAGGCCGGCGGCCCGAGCTCGGCGAACACCACGCCGTGGTAGCTGGGGTCGGGAGTGGTGAAACCGGGGAACCGACCCTGCGTCCAGTCGAAGGTGCCGCCGTCGACGATGACGCCCGCGATCGCGGCACCGTGGCCGCCCAGGTACTTGGTGGCCGAGTGCACCACGACGTCGGCGCCGTGGGCGAAGGGCTGGATCAGGTACGGGGTGGCGATCGTGTTGTCGACGATCAGGGGCACGCCGTGGGAGTGCGCGACGCCGGCCACGCCGGGGATGTCGAGGATGTCGATCTGCGGGTTGGAGATGGTCTCGGCGAAGAAGGCCTTGGTGTTCGGACGGACCTCGGCCTGCCACGACTCGAGGTCGTCGGGGTCGTTCACGAAGCTGACCTCGATGCCGAGCTTGGCCAGCGAGTAGTGGAACAAGTTGTAGGTGCCGCCGTACAGCCGGGGGCTGGAGACGATGTGATCTCCAGCACTCGCGACGTTCAATATGGCGAACGTCTCAGCCGCCTGCCCGGACGAGAGGAACAGCGCGGCCACGCCGCCTTCGAGCGCGGCGATGCGCTGCTCGACGACGTCGGTGGTCGGATTGCCGATTCGGGTGTAGATGTTGCCCGGCACCTCCAGCCCGAACAGGGCGGCGGCGTGGGTGGTGTCGTCGAAGGTGTACGACGTCGTCTGGTAGATCGGCAGCGCCCGGGCGTTGGTGGCCGGGTCGGGTCGCTGGCCGGCGTGCACCTGTTTGGTCTCGAAGGACCAGTTCACCGCCGGATCGGTGGGGTGTTCGTTGTTGCCGTCGGCGTTATCGCTCATGCGAAGTTTCCCCTTCAGTCAGGGGTCCGTTCTGACGGACCCGCGCTTGCCGCGCAGCCTGTGGCTACTAGACCTGGTCTTTCACCCGGGGCACCCCACCGCGGTTGGAGGGTTGCCGGCCAGCAAGCCGGGGCTTGATGCTGGCGCTCATGACCAATACGAAGGCTATCTTACTGTGCCGACTCGGTGCTAACCGCGGCGGTGCGCGTGCAGGTCGACACCTGTCCAAACACCCTTGCTAACGTGGCGGTGAGAACGCCGAGCCCCATCATTGACGCCGGAAGAGGGACCGTGAGCGCCGAACAGCCGACCGTCATCTACACACTGACCGACGAAGCGCCGCTCCTGGCGACCTACGCGTTCCTGCCGGTCGTGCGGGCCTTCGCCGAGCCCGCGGGCATCACGATCAAGACCAGCGACATCTCCGTCGCCGCGCGCATCCTCGCCGAATTCCCCGAGGACCTCACCGAGGAGCAGCGGGTGCCGGACAACCTCGGTGAGCTCGGGCGGCTGACCCAGGACGCTGACACCAACATCATCAAGCTGCCCAACATCAGCGCCTCGGTGCCCCAGCTGACCGCCGCGATCAAGGAACTGCAGGGCAAGGGATTCAAGATCCCGGACTTCCCGCACAACCCGAAGACCGACGAGGAAAAGGAAATCCGGAACCGCTACGCCAAGTGCCTGGGTAGCGCGGTGAATCCTGTTCTGCGGCAAGGTAATTCGGACCGGCGCGCGCCCAAGGCGGTCAAAGAGTACGCGCGCAAGCACCCACACAGCATGGGGGAGTGGTCGCAGGCGTCGCGCACGCACGTCGCGACCATGAAGCACGGCGACTTTTATCACGGCGAGAAGTCGATGACGCTGGACCGGGCGCGCAACGTGAAGATGGTCCTGGAGACCAAGAGCGGTAACACCTTGGTGCTCAAGGAAAAGGTCGCGCTGCAAGACGGCGACGTGATCGACAGCATGTTCATGAGCAAGAAGGCCCTGATCGACTTCTACGAAGAACAGATCGAGGACGCCTACGAGACCGGCGTGATGTTCTCGCTGCACGTCAAGGCCACGATGATGAAGGTGTCGCATCCCATCGTCTTCGGGCACGCGGTCAAGGTCTTCTATAAGGACGCGTTCGCCAAGCACCAGGCGCTGTTCGACGAGCTCGGCGTCAACGTCAACAACGGCCTGGTCGACCTCTACAACAAGATCGAATCGCTGCCCGCGTCGCAGCACGACGAGATCATCCGTGACCTACACGCCTGCCACGAGCACAGGCCGGAGCTGGCGATGGTCGATTCGGCCAAGGGCATCACCAACTTTCACTCGCCCAGCGACGTAATCGTGGACGCCTCCATGCCGGCGATGATCCGCGCGGGCGGCAAGATGTACGGCGCCGACGGCCGCCAGAAGGACACCAAGGCCGTCAACCCCGAGTCCACCTTCTCCCGGATCTACCAGGAGATCATCAACTTCTGCAAGACCCACGGCGCGTTCGACCCGACGACCATGGGCACCGTGCCGAACGTCGGGCTGATGGCGCAACAGGCCGAGGAATACGGTTCGCACGACAAGACTTTCGAGATCCCCGAGGACGGCGTCGCCAACATCGTTGACCTCGACAGCGGGGAAGTGCTGCTGACGCAGAACGTGGAGGAGGGCGACATCTGGCGCATGCCGGTCGTCACCGACGCGGCGATCCGCGACTGGGTCAAGCTGGCCGTCACGCGGGCCCGCAATTCGGGCATGACCGTGGTGTTCTGGCTGGACACCGAGCGCCCGCACGAGGCGGAGCTGCGCAAGAAGGTCAAGGCGTACCTCAAGGAGCACGACACCGAGGGCCTGGAGATCCAGATCATGCCCCAGGTGTGGGCGATGCGGTACACGATCGAGCGGGTGGTCCGCGGGCAGGACACCATCGCCGCGACCGGAAACATCCTGCGCGACTACCTCACCGACCTATTCCCGATCCTCGAGCTGGGCACCAGCGCCAAGATGCTGTCCATCGTGCCGTTGATGGCCGGCGGCGGCATGTACGAAACCGGCGCGGGCGGGTCGGCGCCCAAGCACGTGCACCAACTGGTCGAAGAGAACCACCTGCGCTGGGACTCCCTCGGTGAATACCTGGCCCTGGGGGCGTGTTTCGAAGACATCGGCATCAAGACCCACAACGAGCGCGCGAAGATCCTGGGCAAGACGCTGGACTCCGCCATCGGAAAGCTGTTGGAGAACAACAAGGGTCCGTCGCGCAAGACCGGCGAGCTGGACAACCGCGGCAGCCAGTTCTACCTGGCCCTGTACTGGGCGCAGGAGCTCGCCGCGCAGAGCGACGACGAGAAGCTGCGCGAGCGCTTCGCCGCGCTCGCCGACACGCTGGGCAAGAACGAGGACACCATTGTCGCCGAGCTGGCGGAGGCCCAGGGTGAGGCCGTCGACATCGGCGGTTACTACTACCCGGACGCCGAAAAGACGACCGCGGTGATGCGCCCGAGCAAGACGTTCAACGAGGCCCTGTCGAAAGACTAAGACCGGCATAGGAAGTCGGGCCCGTCATGGCGAACCGCGACGCGAGGCACCCCAAGATCAAGGTCGAGGGTGTGGTGGTGGAGCTCGATGGCGACGAGATGACGCGCGTCATCTGGAAGATGATCAAGGACAAGCTGATCCTGCCCTACCTCGACGTCGACCTGGACTACTACGACCTGGGCATCGAGCACCGCGACCGCACCGACGACCAGGTGACGATCGACGCCGCCTACGCCATCAAGAAGCACGGGGTGGGCATCAAGTGCGCCACCATCACACCGGACGAGGCCCGTGTCGCCGAGTTCAACCTGAAGAGGATGTGGCTCTCGCCCAACGGCACCATCCGAAACATCCTCGGCGGCACCATCTTTCGCGAGCCGATCGTCATCTCCAATGTGCCGCGGCTGGTGCCGGGGTGGACCAAGCCGATCGTCATCGGGCGCCATGCCTTCGGCGATCAGTACCGGTCGACCAACTTCAAGGTGGACCAGCCCGGCAGCGTCGCGATCACCTTCACCCCGGCCGACGGCAGCGAGCCGATCGTGCACGAGATGGTGTCCATCCCCGAGCACGGCGGCGTGGTGATGGGCATGTACAACTTCAAAGACTCCATCCGCGACTTCGCGCGCGCGTCGTTCTCCTACGGCCTCAACGCCAAGTGGCCGGTGTACCTCTCGACGAAGAACACCATCCTCAAGGCCTACGACGGCATGTTCAAAGACGAGTTCCAGCGCATCTACGACGAGGAATTCAAGGAGCGCTTCGAAGCCGAGGGCCTGACCTACGAGCACCGCCTGATCGACGACATGGTGGCCGCGTGCCTCAAGTGGGAGGGCGGCTACGTGTGGGCCTGCAAGAACTACGACGGCGACGTGCAGTCCGACACCGTCGCGCAGGGCTACGGCTCGCTGGGGCTGATGACCTCGGTGCTGATGACGGCCGACGGGCAGACCGTCGAGGCCGAGGCCGCCCACGGCACCGTCACCCGGCACTACCGGCAATACCAAGCCGGCAAGCCGACCTCGACGAACCCGATCGCCTCGATCTTCGCGTGGACCCGTGGGCTGGCCCACCGGGGCAAGCTCGACGGCACGCCCGCGGTGACCGAATTCGCCCAGACGCTGGAGCGGGTGGTGGTCGGCACCGTGGAAAGCGGGAAGATGACCAAGGACTTGGCGATCCTCATCGGACCCGACCAGCCGTGGCAGCAGAGCGAGGAGTTCCTCGACTCCATCGCCGAAAACCTCGAGAAGCGGCTGGTCAGCTAGCCGGCGGCCGGTGGCGGTCGGCGGGCCGCGTGCAGTCGTCGATGAAGTCGGTCAGCACGGCCGCGACGCGCTCGGGCGCCTCGAACATCGGCACGTGGCCCACGCCTTCGAGCTCGGTGACGCGCGTCCCCGGGGGCAGGAACTTGGTGAAGTGCCGGTTGAACCTGCTGGCCGGCACCACCCGGTCCTTCTCGCACAGCACCAGCTGGACGGGCACCGCGGTGTCGGCCAGCTGCAGCAGGCCGGGGTCGGACAGCGACTTGGCGAGCAGCTGGAAGTACGCCGGGCAGTGCACCGCGTCGTCGATGACGACCGAGAGTTGCTGGGTGCTGATGCCGTCCGGCGTCGCGGTCAGGGGCAGGGTGGCCATCCGCCGGCTCAACGGCAGCCGCAGCACCCGGTCACCGAACAGCCGGGCCAGCGCCAGCACCGGCATGCCGGCGACGAACTTGCCGATCACCTCGAACTTCACCGGGCTCCACCGCGTCCAGCCGCCGGCGGCGCCGATGCCGGTGACGCTGCGGGCGCGCCCGCGCCGCTCCAGCTCGAACGCCACCCAGCCGCCCAGCGAATTGCCCACCAGGTGGGCGGTCTCCCAGCCGAGCTGGTCGAGTTGGCGCTCGACGTGATCGGCCAGCACGGACGAGCTGAGCAGCCAGGTGCCCGCGTACGGCCCGCCGTTGTGCCCGGCCATGGTGGGGGCGAACACCTCGAAGCGGCCCGTGTCGGCCAGCCGCGGCGCGACGGGCTCCCACACGGTCTGCGACATCAGGAAGCCGTGCAGCATCAGGATCGGTTCGGCGGAGCCATCCCTGGGACCGAGGTGGATCGGCGCACGAGTCGTCATACCCGCGACATTAAAGCCGGTACCGGCGGTACCGCAAGCAGGCCCCGGCTCGGGTGGACGGCCGGGCGCGGACTCCGCCCGCGAAGCGCCCGTGAAAAGATCGGTGCATCATGAGCACCGCTTCCGGATCCGGCCGGCTATTCTCCGGCGTCCAGCCCACATCGGACTCCCTGCACCTGGGCAACGCGTTGGGCGCCGTCGCGCAGTGGGTGGCGCTGCAGGACGACCACGACGCGTTCTTCTGCGTGGTCGACCTGCACGCGATCACCATTGCCCAGGACCCCGACGCGCTGCGCCGCCGCACCCTGATCACCGCCGCCCAATACCTGGCGCTGGGCATCGACCCGGCCCGCAGCACCGTCTTCGTGCAGAGCCACGTGCCGGCGCACACCCAGCTGGCCTGGGTGCTGGGCTGCTTCACCGGCTTCGGGCAGGCGTCGCGGATGACCCAGTTCAAGGACAAGTCGCAGCGCCAGGGCGCCGACTCCACCACCGTCGGGTTGTTCACCTACCCGGTGCTGCAGGCGGCCGACGTGCTCGCCTACGACACCGACCTGGTGCCGGTCGGGGAGGACCAGCGTCAGCACCTGGAGCTGGCCCGCGACATCGCACAGCGGTTCAACGCCCGGTTCCCGGACACCTTTGTGGTGCCCGACATGATGATCCCCAAGGCCACCGCCAAGATCTACGACCTGGCCGATCCGACATCGAAGATGAGCAAGTCCGCGGCCACCGACGCCGGGCTGATCAACCTTCTTGACCCGCCGGCCGTGTCGGCGAAGAAGATCCGCTCGGCGGTGACCGACAGCGAGCGCGAGATCCGTTTCGACGTCGAGGCCAAGCCGGGCGTGTCGAACCTGTTGACCATCCAGTCCGCGGTGACGGGCGTGAGCGTCGACAAACTCGTCGAGGGCTACGCCGGTCGCGGCTACGGTGACCTGAAGAAGGAGACCGCCGAGGCCGTCGTCGAGTACGTGAGCCCCATCAAGGCCCGGGTCGACGAGTTCATGGGCGACACGGCGGAGTTGGAGGCGGTGCTCGCGGCGGGCGCGCAGCGGGCCGACGAAGTGGCGGGGGAAACCGTGCGGCGGGTCTACGATCGGTTAGGTTTCCTTCCGCAACGGGGGATTCGGTAACGGGGACTGCACTCGCTTCTCATTGGAGCCGCGCATGAGTGAGCCGGCCAAGCCGGGCATCCTTGACCGGCTGCGGGTCCGGTACGGGTGGTTCGACCACGGCGTGCGCGCCTATCAGCGTTTCGACGCACGCAACGGCGGCTTCTTCGCGGCCGGCCTGACGTACTACACGATTTTCGCGCTATTCCCGTTGCTCATGGTGGGTTTCGCGGCGTTCGGCTTCGTGCTGGCCCGGCGACCGCAGCTGCTCAACACCATCGACGACCACATCCGCTCCCAGGTCTCGGGCGCGCTCGGCCAGCAGCTGCTCGATCTGATGAACTCGGCGATCGACGCGCGCACGTCGGTCGGCGTCATCGGCCTGGCGACCGCGGTGTGGGCCGGGCTGGGCTGGATCTCGCACCTGCGGCAGGCGCTCACCGAGATGTGGTGGAACCAGCGCGTCGATTCGCCGGGATTCGTGCGCAACAAGTTCTCCGACCTGCTGGCGATGCTGGGCACGTTCGCCGTCACCCTGGCCACCGTCGGGCTGACCACCCTGGGCCACGAGGCGCCCATGGCCGCCGCGCTCAAATGGCTCGGCATCCCACAATTCGTGGTGTTCGACTGGCTGTTTCGGCTGTTCTCGATCGTCATCTCGACGCTGGTGTCCTGGCTGTTGTTCACCTGGATGATCGCCCGGCTACCCCGCGACAGGGTCGACGCGGCCGACTCGGCCCGGGCCGGCCTGATGGCGGCGGTCGGCTTCGAAGCCTTCAAGCAGGTCGCGTCGGTCTACCTCAAGGTGGTGTTGCGCAGCCCGGCCGGCGCCACCTTCGGGCCGGTGCTCGGCCTGATGGTGTTCGCCTACATCACGGCCTATCTCGTACTGTTCTGCACCGCGTGGGCCGCGACCACCTCCGAGGATCCCCGCGATCGGCCCGTCGACCCGCCGCCCCCCGCGATCATCGCGCCCCGCGTGCAGCTGGACGAGGGCCTGTCCACCCGGCAGACCGTCACCGCGATGGGCCTGGGAGCCGTTGCGGCGCTGGCGTTTTCGCGTCTCACGCGCTGGCTGCGTTAGCCGCCCACCGCCCAGTCGCCCCGGCGCAGCACCGCGACGACCGACCAATCGTGGTCCAGCACAACAAGGTTCGCGTCGTAGCCGGGCCGTAGAGCGCCGACCCGCCGCAGGCCCAGGGCGCGCGCCGGGGTGGTCGCGGTCACCTGCACCGCGGCGGCCGGCCCGGCGCTCGCGGCCACGGCGGCGAACAGCCGGTCCATGGTCGCGGTGCTGCCCGCGATCGTCGACGTGCCGCGCACCCGCGCCACCCCGGCGACGACGTCGACGTCCACGGCGCCCAGCCGGAACGTGCCGTCGGGGCGCCCCGCCGCGGCGGTCGCGTCGGTGACCAGGGCGACGCGGTCCGGGCCGGCCGCGTCGATCACCGCGGTCACCACCTCGGGATGCAGGTGCACGCCGTCGGCGATCAGCTCGACGGTCACCCGCGGGTCGCGCAGCAGGGCCAGCGCCGGGCCCGGGTCGCGGTGGTGCAGCCCCGGCATCGCGTTGAACAGGTGCGTCGCGACGGTGGCGCCCAGCGACACCGCGCGGCGGGTCTGCTCGTAGGTGGCGTCCGTATGCCCCACGGCCACAACCACTCCCGCGTCGAGGAAACGCCGGATCGCCCGGTCGGCGCCGGGCAGCTCGGGTGCCAAGGTGACCATTTTGATGGCCCCGGCGCCGGCGCGAACCTCCGCGTCGACCTCGTCGGGGTCCGGGTCGCGCATCAGCGCGGGGTCGTGCGCGCCGCAGCGCGCCCGGCTCAGCCAGGGGCCTTCCAGGTGGATGCCGGCGACGGTGCGCCGCGCGGTGGCGTCGGCCAGCGCCCGCACCCGCGCGATCAGGTCGACGGGTGCAGCGGTGACCAGGCTGGCCAGCGTCGTGGTGGTGCCGCGGGTCAGGTGGAAGGCGGCGGCGCGACCGGCGGCCGGGCCGTCGGTGTAGGAGGCGCCGCCGCCACCGTGGACGTGCATGTCGACGAACCCCGGCACCACGGTGCCGCCGGGGAACGTGCGGTCGGCCGGGTGCGGCGGCGTGCCGCCGCCCGCGGCCAGGATCTGCGGGCCGGCGATCTGCACCCAGCCGGGGCGGTGGATTCGGCCGTCCAGGACGACGGCGTCCGCCCCGATCACGCTCACCCGGTCGCCCCGGGGTGTTCGGGCCACCGCCCGCCGTTCTCCCAGAACAGCCTGATCTCCTCGAGCTGGCGGCCCTTGGTCTCCGGCGCGTAGCGGTACACGAACGCGAAGGCCGCCACCGCGAACACGGTCAACAACGCGTAGGTGCCGGCGCCGCCGAGTGAGTGCAGCAGGGTGAGGAAGACGGCGGCGACGATGGCGTTGGCCACCAGGTTGGCGGTCAACATGGTGCTCGAGCCAAGGGACCGCAACCGCGACGGGAAGCTTTCGCTGGCGTACACCCAGCCCAGCGAACCGAAGCCCATGGTGTAACCGAAGATGAACAGCAGAATGCCGGCGAGCCCGGCGAGCGCGCCGCCGAAGTTCGCGCCGAACACCGCCGTCAGCGCCACGTCGGCGGCGATCATCATGGCGGTGCCGCACAACAGGATCGGCCGCCGGCCCACCCGGTCGACCAGCAACAGCGCCACGCCGACGGCCGCCAGGCCGGCGACCTGAAGCAGCGCCGGGAGCCCCAGCAGCGCGAGATTGCCGCTGAAGCCCATGGCCGCGAAGATGCGGGGGCTGTAGTAGATGATCGCGTTGATGCCGGTGATCTGGATCAGGAAGCCCAGGACGATCACGAAGGCGGTGGCTCGCGCGTACGGGGGGCGCAGCATCTCGGACACGCCGCCCCGGCGCGCGGGGGATTCCTCGGTGAGCGCACGCCCGATCTCGAGCAGTTCGTGGTCGGCGTCGGCGTCGGGTTCCACCAGCGCGAGCGCGCGCCGGGCGTCGTCCATCCGGCCCTTGAGCACATACCAGCGCGCGGTGTCGGGCAGCCGAAACACCCACGGCAACAGCGCGAGCGCGGGCACGCAGGCCAGGCCCAGCATCCACCGCCAGCTGTGGCTGCCGGCCAGCGCGTAGCCGGTCAGGTAGCCGACGATGAGCCCGCTGACGATGGCGAGCTGGTAGGCCGTCAGCAGCGACCCGCGGATCGCGGTCGGCGCGGATTCCGCGACATAAACGGGAACCACCACCACGGTCACCCCGATGGTGAGGCCGAGCAGCAACCGGGCCCCCAGCAGCATCGGCAGCGACACCGACACCGCGGCCAGCAGCGCGAACACCGCGTAGGCGGTCAAGATCAGCACCAGGGAGCGCTTGCGGCCGATCAGGTTCGCCAGCACGCCAGCGCCGAGCGCGCCCGCGATCTGCCCGATCACCACGATGGTGGTCAGCAGCTCCTGCTGCCGCGTCGACAGCCCGAACTGTTCGGTGACGAACAGCTGGGCGCCGGCGATGATCGACAGGTCATAGCCGTAGATCACGCCGACGCACGCGGCGGTCAACCCGACCAGCAGGCCCCGCGAACGGCCGGTCAACGATGCTGCGGCCGGCGGTTCATCGAGCGTGCGGCCATGATCAAGCTAAACACGACGAGGGTGCCGATGACGCCGACGCCCACCCGCACCGGCATCGCCTCGGCCGACGGCAGCATCGCCGCGGCCTGTGGGGCGGCCCCGGACCGCTCGCCCGCGTCCCGCTTGGCGGGCAGCAGCGACGGGTCGGGGTCCAGCAGCGCGCCCACTTGGGTGCCCTGCGGCGTGGCGAAGCCGTAGTCCAGCAGGTGCGCGGCCTGCTCCCACGGCGCGATCGGCTGCCGGGTGCCGTGCAGCAGCACCGCCATCAACCGGCGCCCGTTGCGGTTGGCCGCCCCGACGAAGGTCTGCCCCGCGTCGTCGGTGTATCCGGTCTTGCCGCCCAGCGCGCCGGGATACTTGTAGAGCAGCTGGTTGTCGTTCTCCAGCTCGTAGCCGGGGTGGTCGCCGTGGCCGGGGAAGTCGAAGGTGCGGGTGGCGACGATGTCCGCGAAGGTCGGGTTCTGCCACGCGTAGCGGTAGAACAGCCCGATGTCATAGGCCGAGGTGCTCATCCCCGGCGCGTCCAGCCCCGACGGCGAGGCCACCCGGGTGTCGTGACCGCCGAGCTTGGCGGCGAGCACGTTGATCTTCTCCAGCGCCTGCTGCATGCCGCCGAGCTGCATCGCCAGCGCGTGCGCCGCGTCGTTGCCCGAGTGCATCAGCAGCCCGTGCAGCAGCTGGTTGACGGTGAACATGCCGCCCTCGTCGACGCCCACCTTGGTGCCCTCGGCGGCCGCGTCGTCGGACGTCCCGGGCACCGACTTGTTCAGGTTGAGGGCGTTCATGGACGCCATGGCGACCAGCACCTTGATGATGCTGGCCGGACGGTGCCGGCCGTGCGGGTCCTTGGCCGCGACCACCGCGCCGCTGTCGAGGTCGGCGACCAGCCAGGCGTCGGCGGAGACGTCGCCGGGCAGCGGCGGCGTGTCCGGCGCGGCGACGATGCCGCAACTGCCCAGCGCGTCGCCGCCGACCGGCTTGGCCGGCACGGCCAGCGGGATGGGCGCGTCACCGGCCGTCGGCGCCTCGGAGGAGTCCACCGCCGGCGGGGTGTTGATCTTGTACGGGCAGTCCGTCTGTGCGGCGTTGGGACCCGCGGCGGGTTCGGCCCGGGAGATCGCCGCGCCGACCGC
>NZ_LZKC01000228.1:0-736 GCF_001672685.1 Mycobacterium sp. E2462 | reverse complement strand
CTACCCGCTCGCCGGCATCCTCGGCGACGACGCCGCGACGGTCACCGGATCCGGACACCGCGACACCCCGCCGGCCGACGCGCTGTCGGCGGGCCTCGCCGCCCTGGGCGCCGCCGACCCCGCCTGCGACTGGGCGCCCGCCGTCCCGGCCGCCAACCGCCCACCGCTGCGTGGGTTCCCCAACGCGCCGATGCGGGCGGTGCACCTGTGGGTGGCCCCGGACCGGCTCGCTGACGCAACGCCGCCCGCGCCGGCGCTCACCGTCGCCGTCGAGGACTGGCAGGCCGCGGCGCCGGTCGCCGACCGGCCGGGCGCGCTGACCATCGGCCTGCACGCCGACGAAAGCTCGGCCGAGCTGGCCCGGCGGATCACCGAAGCCATTGCGGCACAGGGTGACTCCCGCGTCGTCGCGCCCGTCGAGGCCGAGATCCTGGTCGTCATCGCCCCCGCCCTCGATCACACCGACCCCGCCGCGGCGATCGACCACATCGGGCGCCGTCCCGACGCGGGCCTACCCGACTACGCCGGCCTGATCGGGCCGCGCTGCCGCGCGGTGTGGCTGCTCACCGCGCGCGCCGAACAGGTGGGCGCCACGGCCGAGGCCCCGGCGCAGGCGGGGTCGGCGGCGCCCAGGGCGGCGAGGCCCGCCGACAGCGCGTCGGCCGGCGGGGTGTCGCGGTGTCCGGATCCGGTGACCGTCGCGGCGTCGTCGCCGAGGATGCCGGCGAGCGGGTAG
>NZ_LZKC01000227.1:0-13472 GCF_001672685.1 Mycobacterium sp. E2462 | reverse complement strand
TGGGCCTCCGCCACCTCCATGCCTGACGACCCGAGGCGCCAGGTGCCCCGCACCGACGCGCTGCTCGCCGATCCGCGCCCCGGCCGCGGCGCGCGCGGCGCCCCGACGCCAGGTCGAACTCGACGTCGGTGGTCCCGCCGGCGGCCACGACCGCGTCCAGCGCCGCCCGCGACAGGGGGGCCCGGCCCAGATTGGTGTGCACCACCACGCCGGTCGCGTTGACGACGGGGCGCAGGCTCGACGCGGTGGCGGGCAGCGCGGCGACGGCGTGCTCGGCGACCCGCTCGGGTTCGATCTCCCCGGCGCGCGCCCGCTGCTGGGCGTCGGCGACCACCGACTTCACCAGGGTCCGGCCCAGCACCCGCTGCGCCTCGACGAGCCGCGGATCGGCGAGCAGCGCGTCGGTGCGGGGCACCTGGCGCCTCGGGTCGTCAGGCATGGAGGTGGCGGAGGCGGACGGGAATCGAACCCGCCAGCGGCAGCGTCTGCCGCTCGTCAGTTTTGAAGACCGCGCCGGTCACCAGACCGGACACACCTCCCTGGACCATGAGGACAATTATGGACGCCGTGACCACCCCGGCGACCTACCGACTGACCCAGTACGCCCACGGCGGCGGGTGCGCGTGCAAGATCCCGCCCGGCGAGCTCGAAGAGGTGGTGAAGGGATTGGGGGCCGCCCCGGCGCGCGACCCGGTCGGCGAGCTGCTGGTCGGCCTGGACAGCGGCGACGACGCGGCGGTGGTGCGCCTGCACGGGGGCACGGCGCTGATCGCGACCACCGACTTCTTCACCCCGGTCGTCGACGACGCCTACGACTGGGGCCGCATCGCGGCCACCAACGCGCTGTCGGACGTCTACGCCATGGGCGGGCGCCCGGTGGTGGCGGTCAACCTACTGGGCTGGCCGCGCGACGTGCTGCCGTTCGAGCTGGCGGCCGAGACGCTGCGCGGCGGGCTGGACGTGTGCGCGGCCGCGGGCTGCCACCTGGCCGGGGGGCACAGCGTCGACGACCCCGAACCCAAGTACGGGCTGGCGGTGACGGGCATCGCGGACCCGAACCGGTTGCTGCGCAACGACTCCGGCCGCCCGGGCCTGCCGCTGACGCTGACCAAGCCGCTGGGTGTCGGCGTGCTCAACAGCAGGCACAAGGCCACCGGCGAACGCTTCCCGCAGGCCGTCGAGGCCATGACCACTCTGAACGCCGAGGCGTCCGCCGCGGCGCTGGCGGCCGGCGCCGAATGCGCCACGGACGTGACGGGATTCGGGCTCTTGGGGCACCTGCACAAGCTGGCCAGGGCCAGCGGCGTCACCGCCGTGCTCGACGCCGCGGCGGTGCCGTACCTGGACGGCGCCCGCGAGGCGCTCGCGGCCGGCTACGTCAGCGGGGGCACCCGGCGCAACCTCGAGTGGGCGGCGCCGCACGCCGACCTGACGCGGGTGGCCGAGTCCGAGGCGCTGCTGCTCGCCGACGCGCAGACCTCCGGGGGCCTGCTGATCGCCGGGGAGATCCCGGGCGCCCCCGTCGTCGGCGAACTGGTGCCGCGCGGCGCACACACCATCGTGGTGCGCTGACCCCGCGGCGAGTTTGGCCGACCGGCACTAGGGTGGGGACATGAGCGTGCGGAGACTCTTCCTCGAATGGCCCGTCGTGCGTCAGCTGCGCTCGGGTGACAAGTTGGGCCGCGGGTCGGCCGTCACGTCCAAGCAGACCCGCGCTGTCGCGCCGCGCACCACCACGGCCGACCGTGTGGTGCAAAGCATCTGCCCGTACTGCGCCGTCGGCTGCGGGCAGCGGGTGTACGTCAAGGACGAGCGGGTGGTCCAGATCGAAGGCGATCCCGACTCGCCGATCTCGCGAGGCCGCCTGTGCCCCAAGGGTTCCGCCAGCGAGCAGCTGGTCAACTCGCCGGGCCGGCAGGTGACGGTGCTCTACCGCGCGCCGCGGGCGACCGACTGGCAGCCGCTGGAGTTGGACACCGCGATCGACATGATCGCCGACCGGTTCGTCGAGGCACGCCGCAACGCCTGGCAGGACATCGACAAGAAGGGCAACCTGCTGCGCCGCACCATGGGCATCGCCGCGCTCGGCGGCGCCACCCTGGACAACGAAGAGAACTACCTGATTAAAAAACTCTTCACCGCCGCAGGCGCGATCCAGATCGAGAACCAAGCGCGTATTTGACACAGCGCAACGGTTCCCGGTCTGGGAGCTTCCTTCGGGCGCGGCGGCGCCACCCAATCACTGCAGGACATGGCCAACGCCGACTGCATCGTCATCCAGGGCTCCAACATGGCCGAGTGCCACCCGGTGGGCTTCCAGTGGGTGGAGGAGGCCCGGGCACGCGGCGCGCGCATCATCCACGTCGACCCCCGCTTCACGCGCACCTCGGCGGTGTCCGACCGGCACATTCCCATCCGGGCGGGCTCGGACGTGGTGCTGCTCGGCGCGCTGATCAACCACATCCTGGCCAACGACCTGTGGTTCCGTGACTACGTCGTGGCCTACACCAACGCCGCGACGCTGATCAACGAGGACTTCCGCGACACCGAGGATCTCGGCGGCCTGTTCTCCGGGTTCGACCCGCAGACCGGGCAGTACGACACGTCGACCTGGGCCTACGACGAGCAAGGCAACGGCCACGTCGAGTCGCCCGGCGGCGGCCACGAGCACGGCGCCGACACCGCGGCCAGCGCGGCCGGCCAGGAGCAGGGCAGCGGTGGCCCGCCGCTCGCGCACGCCCGGGTCAAGCGCGACGAGACCCTGCAGCACCCGCGGACGGTGTTCCAGATCCTCAAGCGCCACTACGCCCGCTACACCCCGGAGATGGTGACCGAGGTTTGCGGCATCGGCCGTGCGGATTTCGACTACCTGGCCCGCTCCATCGTGGAGAACTCCGGGCGCGAGCGCACCACCTGCTTCGCCTACGCCGTCGGCTGGACCCAGCACACCCTCGGCGCCCAATTCATCCGCACCGCAACGATCTTGCAGCTGCTGCTGGGCAACGTGGGGCGGCCGGGCGGCGGGATCATGGCGTTGCGCGGGCACGCCACCATCCAGGGCTCCACGGACATCCCGACGCTGTTCAACCTGCTGCCGGGCTACCTGCCGATGCCCAAGGCGGGCCTGCATGACACCTTCGCCGACTACCTCGCGGCGGTCGGGTCCAAGAAGCAGAAGGGCTTCTGGGCCAACGCTGATGCCTACACCGTCAGCCTGCTCAAGGCGTGGTGGGGCGACGCCGCCACGAAGGACAACGACTTCGCCTACGACTACCTGCCCCGGCTGACCGGCCCGCACGGCACCTACCAGACCGTGATGTCGATGCTCGACGATGAGGTCGAGGGGTATTTCCTGCTGGGGCAGAACCCGGCCGTCGGGTCCGCGCACGGTCGCATGCAGCGCCTCGGGATGGCCCACCTCAAGTGGCTGGTGGTGCGCGACCTCAACCTCATCGAGTCGGCCACCTGGTGGAAGGACGGGCCGGAGATCGCCTCCGGTGAGCTCAAGACCTCCGACATCGAGACCGAGGTGTTCTTCCTGCCCGCGGCGACGCACGTCGAGAAGGCCGGATCCTTCACGCAGACGCAGCGATTGGTGCAGTGGCGGCACAAGGCGGTGGAGCCGCCGGGGCAGTGCCAGAGCGAACTGCAGTTCTTCTTCGAGCTGGGCAAGCGGATCCGCCAGCGCCTGGCCGGGTCCACCGACGAGCGCGACCGGCCGCTGCTGGACCTGACGTGGGACTACCCGACCGACGAGCACGGCGAGCCCGACGGCGAGGCCGTGCTCGCCGAGATCAACGGCTACCACGTCGACGGCCCGGACGCGCGCCGGCCGTTGACGTCCTACACCGAGATGCGCGCCGACGGGTCGACCGCCGGCGGCTGCTGGATCTACACCGGCGTGTACGCCGACGCGACCAACCAGGCCGCGCGCCGCGTCCCGCATGGCGGTGACTCGCCGAGCCAGCAGGAGTGGGGCTGGGCGTGGCCGGCCGACCGGCGGATCCTGTACAACCGCGCGTCGGCCGACCCGGACGGCAAGCCGTGGAGCGAGCGCAAGCGGCTCGTCTGGTGGGACGCCGACCAGGGCCGCTGGACGGGACACGACGTGCCGGACTTCGTCGCGGACCGGGCGCCGGGCAGCCGCCCGGATCCCGACGTCGGTGGCCCGGACGCCCTGGCCGGCGACGACCCGTTCATCATGCAGGCCGACGGCAAGGGCTGGCTGTTCGCGCCCAAGGGAGTGGTCGACGGGCCGCTGCCCACGCACTACGAACCGCAGGAGTCGCCGGTCGCCAACGCGCTGTACCCGCAGCAGCGCAACCCGGGCCGAATCACGTTCCCTCGCAAGGACAATCTCAGCGCGCCCAGCGCCGGGGAGCCCGGCGCCGACGTGTACCCGTACGTGTTCACCACGTATCGTCTGACCGAGCACCACACCGCCGGCGGCATGAGCCGCTGGCTGCCCTATCTCTCGGAGCTGCAACCGGAGATGTTCTGCGAGGTCTCCCCGGAGCTGGCCGCCGAGCGCGGCCTGACGCCCTATGGGTGGGCGACCATCGTGTCGCCCCGCGCGGCGATCGAGGCGCGCGTCCTGGTCACGCGCCGGGTGACGCCGTTGGTGGTCAACGGCCACACCGTGCACCAGATCGGGTTGCCCTACCACTGGGGTGTCGGCGGGGACGCGGTGGTCAGCGGGGACGCAGCCAACGACCTGTTGGGCGTGACCCTGGATCCCAACGTTCAGATCCAGGAATCCAAGGCGGGGTCGTGCGACATCCGTCCCGGGCGCCGGCCGCAGGGTGCGGAACTGCTGCGGCTGATCGCCGACTACCAGTCCCGCTCCGGCGCCACCGCCGAGACCGGCAACGTGCGGGTGAGTGCCGCCGCCTGGGAAGGAGGAGCCGATGGGCCAGCTCAGCGGGCCGACTGACCCGACCACCGACGCCGGCTGGGCCGATCCGAAGCCCCGCAAGGGCTTCTTCACCGACACCTCGATCTGCATCGGCTGCAAGGCCTGCGAGGTGGCCTGCAAGGAGTGGAACCACAACCCGCGCGACGGGGAGCTGGAGCTGCTCGGGTCGTCCTACGACAACACCGGGGCGTTGGGAGCCAGCACCTGGCGCCACGTCGCGTTCATCGAGCAGGGCCGCGACCGCATCGACGAGGCCCGCGAATCCGGCCGGGCCCTGGTCGGTTTGGGCATGCCGGCGGTCCCCGGGCGCGACGAGCCCGACATCACACCGCCGGACACCCCCGAGTTCCGGTGGCTGATGTCGTCGGACGTGTGCAAGCACTGCACCCACGCCGGCTGCCTGGACGTCTGCCCGACGGGCGCGCTGTTTCGCACCGAGTTCGGCACCGTCGTCGTGCAGGCCGACGTCTGCAACGGCTGCGGCACCTGCGTGGCCGGCTGCCCGTTCGGCGTGGTCGAACGCCGCAGCGACGGCACCTACGCGACCCCCGCGGAGCGGCCCGGCCGGCCGGACCGGCCTGAGCACACCTTCGTCACCGGCGTCGCGCAGAAGTGCACGCTGTGTTACGACCGCCTGGTCGAGGACCAGACGCCGGCGTGCGCCCAGACGTGCCCGACGACGTCGATCAAGTTCGGCAACCACGACGACCTGGTGGACCAGGCGCGGCGGCGGGTCGCGCAGCTGCGCGGCGAAGGGCGCACGGAGGCAAGGCTTTACGGCGCCAACGAGAACGACGGGGTCGGCGGCACCGGGTCGGTGTTCCTGCTGCTCGACGAGCCGGAGGTGTACGGGCTGCCGCCCGATCCGCGGGTGTGCACCGCCGACCTGCCGACCATGTTCAAGCGGGCGGGCATCGCCGCGGCCGGCATGGTCGGGGCGGCCGCGCTCGCGTTCTGGGGGAGCCGATGAGCACCTCGGAGTTCGACAGCTTCCGGCCGCCCGAGCCCGCGGGCGGCAAGCGGCGGCGACGCGGCGAGGGCAAGCGGCGCCGCCGCGACGAGTCGGTGATGGTCCCCGACGCCGAGTTCACCTCGTATTACGGGCGCCCGGTGGTCAAACCCGCGCCCTGGGGACACGAGGTGGGGGCCTACCTGTTCCTGGGCGGCGTCGCCGGCGGCTCCGGCCTGCTGGCGGCGGGCGCGCAGCTGACCGGGCGAAAGACGTTGCGCCGCAACACCAGGCTGTCCGCGTTGATCGCGGTGTCGCTGGGGGCGGTCGCGCTGGTGAAGGACCTGGGCCGGCCCGAGCGGTTCGTCAACATGCTGCGTACGGTGAAGCTGACCTCGCCGATGAGCATCGGTTCGTGGATCCTGAGCCTGTTCAGCGCCGGCATCGGTGTCGCCGCGGTCTCCGAGATCGACCGGATGTCGGGGGAGCGAATCCCGTTGGGGCCGTTGCGGCCCGTGCTGCGCGCGGTGGAGGGGCCGGCCGGGCTGGAGGCCGCGGTTTTCGCCGCGCCGCTGGCCGTCTACACCGCCGTGCTGCTCACCGACACCGCGACGCCGACGTGGAACGCCGCCTACCGGGATCTGCCGTTCGTGTTCGTCAGCTCGGCCAGCCTAGCCGCCTCGGGCCTGGCGATGATCACCACCGACGTCGATGAGGCCGCGCCCGCCCGCAAGCTGGCGGTCATCGCGGCGGTCAGCGACCTGGTCTCCGCGCGGTTCACCGAGTACCGGATGGACCCCGTGGCCCGAGAACCGCTGCACCACGGCGCGCCCGGCCGGCTGCTGCAGTGGAGCGAAATCCTCGCGGCCGCAGGCGGTTTGGGCGCGCTGGTGGGCGGCGGCCGCAGAGGCACAGCCGGCCTGTCGGGCCTCGCGCTGCTGACGGCGTCGGCCCTGTTGAGATTCGGCTTCTTCGAGGCGGGTAAGGAATCCGCCCGCCACCCGCGCTACACCATCGAACCGCAGCGCCGCCGGCTGGAGGCGCGCCGCGCGGCCGGCGTCACCGATGACTCGATCACCACGGCGGGCTGAGCCCGCCGCGCCGGGACGTCGCGCACCGACGGCTACGGCCCGAATCCACGATTAACGGCCGCCGGGGCCGGGTAACCGGGCGCTATGACAAATTTTGGCTACACTCTCATGACTGAGCAGAGTGGGCCCAAAGACCTTGTCCGCTACGCGGTTTCGGCCGAAGAGCGAGGCTTCGACTTTCACGTGTGCAGCGATCACTTCTCGCCGTGGCTGGTCTCGCAGGGACACGCGCCCAACGCGTGGACGGTCTTGGGTGCGGTCGCGCAGGCCACCGAGCGGGTGCACCTCTACACCTACGTCACCTGTCCGACCATCCGCTACCACCCGGCGATCGTCGCCCAGCAGGCCGCGACCCTGCAGATCCTCTCCGACGGCCGGTTCACGCTGGGCCTGGGCAGCGGGGAGAACCTCAACGAACACATCGTCGGGCAGGGCTGGCCCACCATCACGCGCCGCCAAGACATGCTGCGCGAGGCCATCAAGATCATCCGCGAGTTGTTCGGCGGCGAGCTGGTGGACTTCCGCGGGGACTACTTCCAGGTCGATTCCGCTCGCCTGTGGGACGTGCCCGACGTGCCGGTCGGCATCGGGGTGGCCGTTGGCGGGACCCAGGCCGTCGACAAGTTCGCCAAGCTCGGTGACCACCTGATCGCGGTCGAGCCCGCGGGGGAGTTGGTCGACGCCTGGAACGCCGCGCGCCAAACCGCCAACGTCAGCGGCGGCGGGCGGGTGATCGGTCAGATCCCGGTGTCCTGGGACCCGGACCGCGACACCGCCGTGCAACGCGCCCACGACCAGTTCCGCTGGTTCGCCGGTGGCTGGAAGGTAAACGCCGACCTGCCGACGCCCGCCGGGTTCGCCGGCGCCACCCAGTTCGTGCGCCCCGAGGACGTCGCCGAGACCATCCCCTGCGGCCCCGACCTGGACGCCATCGTCGAGGCGGTCCGGCCCTATTGGGAGGCCGGCTTCACCGACATCGCGCTTGTCCAAATCGGCGGCGACACCCAGGAAAGATTCCTCGCCGAGGCGGCCGAACCTTTGCTGGCGGCTTTGCGCGACGCGGCTCGTTGATCGACGTTTGACCCGTGCGCGCCCGGGTATCCGGCTTCCAGCGCGCACCAGCCCGGCGCGAGTCCGGTTGAGCGCGCGCCCTGCAGCGCGGCCGCGGCCGCCTGAAGGGTCGCAAAGTAACCCGTTGTGCAGCGGTTATGACCGAATGCGCGGGGGGCACATAAGGGGAAACGAGCTATGAGCGACCGATCCGGCACCACCACCGCCACGTTGGTGAAGGCCCTCAGCGGCGCCAGCTTCGGCTTGGGCCTTAGCGAGATTCTGGTTCCGGACAAGGTAGCTGCGTTCGCCGGTGTGGACGACACCCCACGGTCGCGGCGGGTGCTAAGGGCGCTGGGCGTGCGCGAGTGCGGCCACGGCGCCGCCCTATTGGTCGGCCCCGACAAGCTGGTCTGGACCCGGGTCGCCGGCGACGTGTTGGACACGGCGCTGCTCGTCGCGGGCGTGATCGCCCGTGGCCCGGGGCGACGCCGGCGGGGCGTCATCACCACCGTGGCGCTCACCGGCATCGGCGCCCTGGACCTCTACACGGCGTTGCGCACAGTCGGCGACGGCAGCCAGCGCGGCCGCCACGGCGCCGCCGGCGCTCGACACCGCACCCTGCGCGCCTCCGTCACGGTGCGGCGCTCACCCGAGCAGGTCTACGGCTACTGGCGCGACCTGGAGAATCTGCCCAACTTCATGCACCACCTCCAGTCCGTCACCGTCACCGACGACGCGGTGTCGCACTGGGTGGCCAACGCGCCGGCGGGCCAGTCGGTGCAATGGGACGCCCGCATCGTCGAGGACGAGCCGAATCGGCGGATCGCCTGGCAGTCCCTGGCCGGGTCGCCGGTCGAGAACGGCGGCAGCGTCGAGTTCGCGCCCACCAGCACCGGTGACGCCACCGAGGTCCGCGTCCAGATCGGCTATCACATTCCGGGCGGGCTGCTGGGCAAGGCGGCGGCCAGCCTGCTCGGCGAATCCCCCGAGCAGCAGGTCAACGACGACCTGCGCAGGTTCAAGCAGATCCTCGAGACCGGCGAGGTGCTGCGCTCCGACGGGTCGCCCGAGGGCACCGCGGCGGCGCGACAGCTGCACCAACACTCCGCTCAACCCGGCAAGGAAGCGACACCATGAGGGCCACCGTATGGACGGGCCGCAACAGCGTCGAGGTGCGGACGGTTCCCGACCCCGCCATCCTCAACGACCGCGACGCCATCGTCCGCATCACCTCGACCGCCATCTGCGGCTCGGACCTGCATCTCTACGACGGCTACATCCCCACCGTCAAGCACGGCGACGTGCTGGGCCACGAATTCATGGGCGAGGTGGTCGAGGTCGGCAAGGCGGTGCGCAACCTGGCCGTCGGTGACCGGGTGGTGGTGCCGTTCCCCATCGCCTGCGGAGCCTGCTCGGCCTGCGAGCGTCACCTGTACTCGCTGTGCGAGAACTCCAACCCCAACGCGGGCATCGCCGAGAAATTCATGGGTCACTCGCCGGCGGGGCTATTCGGCTACTCGCACATGCTCGGCGGATTCGCCGGCGGCCAGGCCGAATACGCGCGGGTGCCGTTCGCCGACGTCGGCCCGCTCAAGATCGAGGACGACCTCACCGACGAGCAGGCGCTGTTCTTGTCCGACATCCTGCCCACCGGTTACATGGGCGCGGAGATGTGCGGCATCACCGGCGGCGACATCGTCGCCGTGTGGGGCGCCGGGCCGGTAGGCCTGTTCGCCATCATGAGCGCCTACCTGCTCGGCGCGTCGAACGTCATCGCCATCGACCGGGTGCCCTACCGCCTGGAGCTGGCCGCCAAGATCGGTGCCACCCCGATCAATTTCGCGGAAACCTCGGTGCTCGAGGAACTTCGGGAGCTGACCGCGGGACGAGGACCGGATCACTGCATCGACGCGGCGGGCATGGAGGCGCGCAGCGGCTCCGCCCCGGTCGACGCCTACGATCGCATCAAGCAGGCCGTACGCTTGGAAACTGAACGCCCGCATGCCATTCGGGAAGCGGCGATGAGTTGCCGCAACGGCGGCACCATCTCGATCGTCGGCGTCTACGGCGGCCTGATGGACAAGTTTCCGATCGGTGCCGTCATGAACCGGTCGCTGACCATCAAGACCGGTCAGTGTCACGTGCACCGGTACATGCGCCCGCTGCTGGACCGAATCCGCAACGGCGACATCGACCCGACAGTCATCATCAGCCACCGGTTGCGCCTCGACGAGGCCCCGCACGGCTACGAAATCTTCAAAAACAAGCAGGACGGCTGCACCAAGGTCGTCCTCAGTCCATGAGCAGCGCGAGGAAAGTCGAGCTGTCACCGAAGGGGTGATCGAAAGATGTCGAACGAATTGCACAACAAGAGGATTGCCATCCTAGCGGCCGACGGTGTGGAGAAGGTGGAACTCGAGCAGCCCCGCGCGGCGCTGACCGAGGCCGGCGCCGTAGTCGAGTTGCTCTCGTTGCAGACCGGCGAGATCCAGGCGCGCAACCACGATCTCGAACCGGCGGGGACGTTCACGGTCGACCGCGCGGTGGCGGAGGCGTCGGTCGAGGAGTTCGACGGCCTGGTGCTGCCGGGCGGCACGGTCAACCCGGACAAGCTGCGCATGGACTCCGCCGCCGTGGCGTTCGTCCGCGACTTCGTCGAATCGGGTAAGCCGGTGGCCGCGATCTGTCACGGGCCCTGGACATTGGTAGAAGCCGGTGTGGCGGTGGGCCGGACGGTCACGTCGTACCCCAGCATCCGGACCGACCTGCGCAACGCCGGCGCCCACGTCATCGACGACGAGGTCGTGGTGGACCGCAACCTGATCACCAGCCGCTCGCCGAAGGACCTGCCCGCGTTCTGCGCGACCATCGTCGAGCAGTTCGCCCACGCCCCCGCCAGTTAGCCCCAAAAGCATCGCGGCTGGTCGGTTTGAACGCACCAGTTTGCGGGCATGTTACACAGGCGCAATCTAGATCGCCCCGGCGATCCGTCGAAAGGCCAATAGTGACAATCACTTACCCTAATCCCGCCGTGTCGGCCGCTCAGAACGTGTACCGGCCGCAGGAGGATTCCCGGTTGCTGGTCGACACCTTGCACGACAGCGGGCTGGTCCCGGGCCGTCGGGTGCTCGACCTGTGCACCGGGAGCGGTTTCGTCGCCATCGCGGCAGCCGAGATGGGTAGCGGCAGCACCACGGCCTTCGACATCTGTCCGCGCGCCGTGGCCTGCTCACGCGACAACGCCGCGGCCGCCGGCGTGAAAGTCGATGTGCACGAGGGGTCTTGGCTCGAGGCACTGGAGTGGTCACCGTTCGACGTCGTCGTCTCCAACCCGCCGTACGTGCCGACGCCGCCCGGCGGTGACGAGCGGCCGATTTGCCCGGACGCCGGGCCGCCGTGGGCGTGGAATGCCGGCAGCGACGGCCGCATGATCTTGGACCCGCTGTGTGAAGCGGCGCCGAAGCTGTTGTGCGACGGGGGATCGCTGCTGCTGGTGCACTCGGCGCTCGCCGGGGTCCAGCAGTCGCTCGACGCCCTGAAGTGGGCCGGGATGGATGCCAAAGTCGTTGCTTCCAAATGGATTCCGTTCGGACCGGTGATGACGGCCCGCGCCGCCTGGCTGGAGCAGGTCGGGCTGATTCCCCGCGGGCGCCGCGAGGAGGAGTTGGTGGTCATCCGGGCGGACAAGCGATGAGCACCACCCGGGTGCAGGTGGTGCCCGGGGGACCGGTGCTGGTGTCCGGCCCGGTGCGTATCGAGATGCCCGACGGCGACGTCGTCGAGTCCGACCGTTTCATGGTGGCGATCTGCAGTTGCCGGCGCAGCGCCGACTATCCGTTGTGCGACACCAGCCATCGCCGCTGTCGGCGCCTGCCGAAGACGGACGCCAGCGCCCCTTAGGTCAGGGGCCGGCGCAGCGACGAGCGGCCCTGCCGCCACGCCTGCATGATCGTCTCGGCCAACCGGTCCTCGACCGCGGCGTGCGCGCGGATCCCGAAGATCACGTCCTGTTCGAGCTGCGGTTCGCGCGCCAAAAGGTCACCCACCACGTCGATGCGCACCACGTGTTCGTGCACGGCGTCGGCCTCCACGTGCTCGGCGTAGAACTTGACGCAGGCCGCCGGGGCCTGCAGCCGCTGCAGCGCCCGCACCATGCGTCGCGACCCCGGCGGCGAGGTGATCTCCGTGGACGCGAAGTGCCCAATGGCGGCGCCGCGCAGCGAACGGTGCAGGCCGAACAGGGACATCAGGTTCACCGCCGCCAGCGCCTCGGCGGGCACCGCGTCGAGGTAGGCCAGGTAGGTCGGGTCCAGCCCCGCCGCGCTGAGCAGGTCGGCGAACAGCTGCTGGTGCAGCCGCGACCCCTGCCCGGCGCCGTACTCGTCGAACTCGATCGCCACGAACGCGGCCTTGGCCATGCCCATCATCCGCGGGATCGCCCAGGCGTGCGGATCGCCCTCTTTGAGGTGGTAGACGGAGCGGTGCACGAAGTATTCGCACATCTGCTCCCAGGTGCCGGTGTCGCGCAGGTGATACGACGGGCCCGCGCCGTCGGCGGGTTCGATGGTGAGCGACTCCATTTCGGCGGCGGCGCTGTGGTCGGCGTCGATGGGCCCGACGTCGCGCCGCACGCCCGCCAAAAACACCCGCTCGAGCTCGCCGCGCAGCGCCAGCAACGCGGGATTCCACTCCCACGCCGGATCGACACCGGCGAAGCCGCGGTAGTGCAGCTCGTAGCACATCGACAGCGCCAGTTGCAGGTCCAGGCCGTAGGGGTCGGAGTCGCGTACGGACGCGCCGATGCGCGTGAGGTGGTCGTGCGCGGGCGGGCCCGACAGCGCGTGACGAACTGCTGTCGACAGCGGGCCATGCGCCGCGGGCAGTAAGGGTTCGGTAGTTATCGATGCGCTGGTCACGCCGATGACTACCCGGCTGGCGGGCCCGGCAAACGGCGTGGCCGTCCGCTAACCGGCCGCCGGCGGCAGGCGAAACGTGAGGTCGGCGGTGGTGCCGGTGGGCGTGCTGTCCAGCCGCATGGTATCGCTGAGCGCCCTCATCAGCAGCAAGCCGCGCCCGCCGTTGCCCGGGTGGGAGCCGGGGGCCTGCCACGACCCGCGGTCGGCGATGCGCGCGCGGACCTCGTCGCCGACCAACTCGACGTCGAGCAGCATCGTGTCGGCGGCCTGCCCGCGGTAGGCGTGCTCGACGCAGTTGGTGCACGCCTCGTTGACCACCAGCACGATGTCGCCGGCGAGCTCGTCGGGAACACCGGCGGCCTGCAGCCAGCCGGCCAGCCGATGCCTGATGGAAACCAATTGGTCTGCGGTGGCCTCGGTTTCGATGCGGATCGGCGTCTGCCGATGCCGATAGACCACCATCGCCACGTCGTCATCGTAGCCCGCGGCGGGGGCCAGCTCGCGAAGTACCACGTCGGCGACGCTGTCCACGGGAAGGTCCGTGGTCC
>NZ_LZKC01000226.1:0-1389 GCF_001672685.1 Mycobacterium sp. E2462 | reverse complement strand
TCGGCCTGGTGGTCGGGTTCGGGTGGTCCGCAAAACCGAGGACATCGCCAGCACACTGATCGCGGTCGCGGTCGGCGCGCTGATCACCCTCGGCCCGCTGGCGCTGTCGTTGCAGTCGGGTTAGCGACCACTTCAGACAGTGCGCCCAGCGATCAAAGTCGGCCTGTCCACGGCTTCGGTGTACCCGTTGCGGGCCGAGGCGGCCTTCGAGTACGCGGCCCGGCTGGGCTACGACGGCGTCGAGCTGATGGTGTGGGCCGAATCGGTCAGCCAGGACATCGACGCCGTGCAGAAGCTGTCGCGGCGCTACCGCATGCCGGTGTTGTCCGTGCACGCGCCCTGCCTGCTGATCTCCCAGCGAGTGTGGGGCGCCAACCCGATCCCGAAGCTGGAGCGCAGCGTGCGCGCCGCCGAGCAGCTGGGCGCCCAGACCGTCGTCGTGCATCCGCCGTTCCGCTGGCAGCGTCGCTACGCCGAGGGATTCAGCGAGCAAGTAGCGGCGTTGGAGGCCTCGAGCGGCGTCCTGGTCGCCGTCGAGAACATGTTCCCGTTTCGGGCGGACCGGTTCTTCGGGTCCGGGCAGTCCCTGGAGCGGATGCGCAGGCGCGGCGGCGGCCCCGGCCCGGCGATCTCGGCGTTCGCGCCGTCCTACGACCCGCTCGACGGCAACCACGCGCACTACACGCTGGACCTTTCGCACACCGCGACGGCGGGCACCGATTCCCTGGACATGGCGCGACGGATGGGGTCCGGCCTGGTGCACCTGCACCTGTGCGACGGCAACGGGCTGCCCGCCGACGAGCATCTGGTGCCCGGGCGCGGCAGCCAACCGACCGTCGAGGTATGCCAGATGCTGGCCAACAGCCAGTTCGCCGGCCACGTGATCCTGGAGGTGTCGACGTCCAGCGCGCGGTCAGCCAACGAGCGCGAAAGCATGCTCGCCGAATCGCTGCAGTTCGCCCGCACCCATCTGTTGCGTTGAGCCGACCCAGGAGACACCCCCACCGATCATGACTGCCCTCTTCACCACCGCAATGGCGTTGCGGGAGGTCGGCCCCGGCGTGTACGAGGCCGAGCTGGACAAACACTGGACCATCGGGCCCAAAGTCCATGGCGGCGCGATGCTGGCGTTGTGCGCCAATGCCGCGCGCGAAGCGGGCGGTGGTGCCCTCGAGCCGGTGACCGTCTCGGCGAGCTTCCTGTGGGCGCCCGACCCCGGCGCGATGCGGCTGCTGACCAAGGTCCGCAAGAAGGGCCGCCGGATCAGCGTCGTCGACGTCGAGCTCACCCAGGGCGACCGCACGGCGGTGCACGCCGTGGTCAACCTCGGCGAGCCGGAGCACTTTCCCGCGGACGGACCCGCCAAGCCGCTGTTGTCGGCCAACCCGG
>NZ_LZKC01000225.1:0-18475 GCF_001672685.1 Mycobacterium sp. E2462 | reverse complement strand
GATCTGCTGGTGCAGTTGGGCGAACCAGATGGTCAGGAAGTCGCGGCCCAGGGCGGCGTCGTCGTAGGGCGGCGCGACCTCCTCGACGCGGTGGCCCAGCTCGGTCAGCACGGCCGCGGCCTGCGCGACCGCGGCGACGGCCTCCCGATCCGGGTGGGGATTGATGGCCGAGCGCGTCGAGTAGCCGATCGTCAGGGATTGGGGACGACGCCGGATGAGCTCGCTGAACGGCTCGCCCGGCAGGGCGGCCTGGTAGGCGGCGGCCGGGTCGGGCCCGATCATCGCGTCGCACAGCGCGGCGCTGTCGCGCACGGA
This sequence comes from Mycobacterium sp. E2462, assembly GCF_001672685.1. NCBI lineage: Bacteria > Bacillati > Actinomycetota > Actinomycetes > Mycobacteriales > Mycobacteriaceae > Mycobacterium > Mycobacterium sp. E2462. Next base: position 18,160 of record NZ_LZKC01000225.1, on the reverse strand, counting down.
CCGCGACACGGCGCCCTGGGTGGCCATCCCGAACATCGCCTCACCCGTCTGGGGCCCGTACGGCGCCAACCCTCGGCTCACCTTGAGGCCGACCAGCCCGTTGCAGGCGGCGGGGATGCGGATCGAGCCGCCGCCGTCGTTGGCCCCCGCCGCCGGGACGATGCCGGCGGCGACCGCGGCCCCCGAACCGCCCGACGACCCGCCGGGCGTGCGGGCGGTGTCCCAGGGGTTGCGTGCGGGCCCCAGGTAGTCCGATTCGGTGACGCCCTTGGCCCCGAACTCGGGCGTATTGGTCATGCCGAAGATCACCAGTCCCGCGGCCAAGAACCGCTGCGTGATGAGGGCGTGCTGGTCGGCGACGTCATGGGCCAGCGATCGGGAGCCGCACGACGTCACGAAGCCGCGATACTGCTGGCCCAGGTCCTTGACCAGGAACGGCACCCCCGCCAGCGGTCCGCTGAGGGCGGGATCGGCGGCGCGTTGGTCCGCGACACCGTCGAGGCGGCGCACGATCGCGTTGAGCCGCGGATTCACGGCGTCGGCCCGCTGCCGCGCCAGCGCGAGCAACTCCGCGGCGGTGACCTCGCGACGCTGCACCAGCTCGGCCAGCGCCGTCGCGTCCAGGGACAGGTACTCGTCAAGACGCATGGCTTCTCCGCTCGTCCGCTGATCCTCGCCAACAAGGTATCCGCGGTGCCCCCTAGGTCGGGGGCGGGGGCGCCGCGACGGGTCGAACTCCCGCAGGTCGGCGACCGCGACGCTCTACGATCGCGTGATGACCGCGGTAGCCGAACCGTTCTCGATCCAGGGGGCCGGCGGGCTGCGCATCGCCGCGGACCGCCTGGGCGACCCGCGGGCGCGGGCGGTGGTGTTCCTGCACGGCGGCGGGCAGACGCGCCGGTCGTGGGGCAAGGCCGCCGCCGCCGTCGCTCGGCGCGGCTGGCAGGCCGTCACCGTGGACCTGCGCGGGCACGGCGAGTCGGATTGGTCCCGCGACGGCGACTACCGCGTGGTCAGCTTCGCCGGCGACGTCGCGGAGGTGCTGCGCACGCTGCCGCCGCAGCCGGTGCTGGTGGGCGCCTCCTTGGGCGGGTTCACCGCGATGCTGCTGGCGGGCGAGCTGTCGCCGGGCATCGCCAGCGCCGTCGTCCTGGTCGACATCGTGCCGGACATGGATCAGTCCGGGGCGGATCGCGTCCACGCCTTCATGTCCGACAAGGTGGAGTCGGGGTTCGCTTCGCTCGACGAGGTCGCCGACGCGATCGCCGAGTACAACCCGCACCGGCCCCGACCGACCGACCTGCAAGGCCTGGCCACCAACCTGCGCCGCCGCGGCGGTCGCTGGTTCTGGCACTGGGATCCGCAATTCATCAGCGGCACCGCGGCGTTCCCGCCGTTCGAGGTGACCGACCCGGACCGCATGCACGCGGCCGTCGAGGTGATCCTGCGCGGCGGGGTGCCCATGTTGCTGATCCGCGGGCAGATGAGCGACCTGGTTCCCCAGGAGCGCGCCGAGGAGTTCCTGGCTCGCTTCCCGCAGGTGGAGTTCACCGATGTGCGCGGCGCGGGCCACATGGTCGCCGGCGATCGCAACGACATCTTCGCCGGCGCGGTGCTGGATTTCTTGGCCCGGCACGTCGGACCGGAGTGACCTGGCTCACGTTTCGTGGGCGTGAAACTTGCTGGTCAACAACGTATTTGAGGGTCGGCGCTGCTACCATCTGCCGGATATCAGCGGAGGAGACGGCGTGGGCAGAGGGTTGTTGCGGGGATCGGGCCTCGCGGGAGCCATGGCGTTGGGAACGATCCTGTGGGCGAGCCCCGCGCAGGCGGCTCCGCCGCCCATGCCCGGCGTCAGCGTCGACCATGGAGCGGGTGGCTGCACGGCCGGGTTCGCGGCGCAGGGCAACGACGGCAGCTACTACCTGATGACGAGCGGGCACTGCGACTCGCACGACGGCAAGGAATGGACCTACGGCGACGCCGCCCCGCTGGGCAGGATCTCCGCCAGCGAGCACGAGGGCGAGAAGCGGGACGCTGCGATCATCCGCCTGGATCCCAGCATCGGGCCGCCGGTGGGAGACGTCGGCGGCAGATACCGGGTCCGCGACACGCTGAGCCGCTCGCAGATCCAAGAGGGCATGCCCTTCTGCAAGATCGGCGCGGTCACCGGCGAGACCTGCGGCGTCGTTAACGGCGTCCAGGGCGACGTGGTGGAGGCCAGCGTGTACAGCCTCGACGGCGACAGCGGCAGCCCCGGCTTCGTCATGAACTCCGACGGCACGGTCAGCGCGGTCGGCTTGCTGATGTCCTCGCCCGAGGGCGACGACTACACGACCTACTTCATGCTGATCCACCCGCTCCTCAACAGGTGGGGCCTGCACATTCTGCCGTGACGCCCGGGTTGGCCAGTTAACCCGCCGCGACGGCGACGTAACGTGGCGTTTGCAAATTTCGGCGATCGGGTATCCGGCGCAGCGGCCGTGGGACCCGCTCCGCGGGCCGGCGCACGCGGTAATGCGATGCAGCCGCGATGGTCAAGGTAGCCGAACCAGCGACACGAAGGGATGCAGTAGTGAAGCGTGGGATCGTGATCGGCGTAGCCGGCGTGGCCGTGGTGGTCGCGGCCAGCGCAGGCTGTTCGAGCAACAAATCGAGTACCGGGGCGTCCGGTTCCTCGTCGGCTGCGGGAGCGGCGGGCCCGCAGGTGATCGTCGACGGCCAAGCGCAGAACGTCTCCGGGCAGGTCACCTGCACCTCGGCGGGCGACAACATCAACATTGGCATCGGGGACCCGACGGCCGGGGTCGGTGCCGTCGTCAGCAACGGCAACCCGCCGATCGTGCACTCCGTCGGATTGGGCAGCGTGAACAACGTCATCCTTGGGTTCTCCGACGCCGCCCCCAACCAGGCCGCCAACGCCGGTGCGGCCGTCAACGGCAAGCAGTGGGCCATCAAGGGCACCGCGACCGGCACCGACATGAGCAACCCCCAGCAACCGCAGCCCGTCACCAAGCCATTCGAGTTGGACGTCACCTGCCCGTAGGGCAGGCGATCGACACCCAAGAGGGGACGCAACTATGACCATGAAACGTGCCGTCGGCGCGGCCGCGGTGGCGGCCGGCCTGGGCTTGTCCGCCGCGACGTTCAGCGCGGGCTATGCATTCTCCGCGCCGCTTGACCCGCCACCGCCATGTCCGAACTGCCACGGCGGTGGCGGCGGAGGCGGCGGCGGTGGTGGTAACCCCGGCGGGCCCGGTGGCGGCGGCGGTGGTGCGCCGGGTGGCCAACAGGGTGGTCCCGGTGGGGGCGCCCCGCATGGCGGCGGCCCGCAGGGCGGCCCCGGTGGCGGTGGCCCGCAGGGCGGCCCCGGCGGCGGTGGTCCGCAGAACGGGCCGAGTAATTCCGGCCCGCAAAACGGCCCGGGCAACGGTGGCCCGCAGGGCGGACCCGGCGGTGGTGGTCCGCAGAACGGGCCGGGTAACGGTGGTCCGCAAAATGGGCCGGGTAACTCCGGCCCGCAGAACGGGCCCGGCAACGGCGGCCCGCAGAACGGACCCGGAAACGGTGGCCCGCAGAGTGGGGGCCCGAACAACCCGCCTCAGGGTGGGCAGAACCCGCCCAACGGGCACGGGCAGAACCCGCAGAACCAGCAGGGGCAGCCGCAAAACCAGCCGGGACAGAACCAGCCCGGGCAGAACCAGCCGAACCAGCAGGGCAACCAGCCCAACGGCCCCGGTCACGGCCAGAACCCGCCGCCCGCTCGGCCCGCGCTCAACCCGCCGAGCACCCAGCCCCCGCACCAGCCCTACATCGCGCGCCACGACGTCGTGACCGCCAGCGCGCAGATCGGTGGTCCCGCGGGGCCGGAGGTGCAGTTCAACATCATCGGACGTGGCGCGCCGCCGCCGCCGCGCGAGCGCGGATACGGCTGGAACGACGGCCCGGCGCCGGGCCACCCGCCGCCGCACTGGGAGGGCCCGCCGCCGCCCGGTGGCTGGGACGGTCCGCCGCCTCCCGGTGGCTGGAACCGGCCCTGGGCCGGGCCGCCGCGTGACGTCGCCGTCGCGCGGGCCGACTTCGGACCCTTCAACTACAACACCTTCACCGTGATCCCGGTGTTCAACTGGCAGTACGGCGGTTGGGGCTACTGGTTCTTCGGTGTTTGGGTGCCCCTGTACTGAGCACGAGTGGAAGCCGCCCCGGCGAATGCGTCGGGGCGGCTTTCGCGTCGCCGACGGCCCGCCGCTGCCGGCGCCCTCTCGAGTTGCGACCGGCCGGGGCCCCTCGCAGACTGAAGGCTTGCGAGAGCGGAGATGTCGGATGCCGGACGACGCGGGTGAAGCGGCGGCGGCGAGCGCCCGTCGCCGGCCGGGGCCTTCGGCAATCCTTTGCGCCACTGCGGCGCTGTTCATCGCCGCCGGCGGCACGGCCCCACTCGTGCCGCCGGGGTGCGGGATCGGTTGGACGATGATCGGCCACACCCTGATTTACGTGCCCGACTGCACGCATCCGTCGTCGCCGGCGCCTCCGCCGGACGGAGCGCCCCCGCCGGATCCCGGACCGCCCCCGCAGTCTTAGCCGACGGGGGTGATCGCCGCGCTGGAGATCGTGAAGCCCCGGCCCGAGGCGACGGTGCAGGTGACCCCGCCGACCTCCGACCGGCACGTGAACGGTCCGTTCGTCATCGTCTGGCCGTAACCGAGCGTGGGCGTGTTCTCCGCCGCGTTCGCCAGGCAACTCTCGCCGGTGCACACCGAGAAGGTGCCGTCGGGGTTCAGGGTCGCCGACTCCGGGCGCGACAGCGCGAAGCAGAAGGCCTCGTCGGGGAGGCCCTGTCGGCGGTAATTGATCTCGCAACTGATGTTGCGCGTCGGGGAGAGGAAGGCGACATAGTCTCCGTCCGCGTGCGCCGCCGACGCGAATAGTATTGGTGCACAGGCGATCCCGGATCCACCAATCGCGATCGCCATGACGGCATCCCTTAGCGCTCTGCTCACCCGTGTGCCCTCGCCTTCCCGTCTGTGCTCACCCCGCGTGAGCGTCACGACGCTCATCCTTGCGCACCGCGGCGCCCGGCGGCCGAGGATCACCAAATGGCCGGTTGCTCCAGAGGGCGCCGGAACTTGTCACAGAGCCGTGACACTCGCAAACTGGTTGATATGCGCGACCGCGAAACCATCGACGCAGAGTTACGGCGGATCGCTCTGAGTCGCCGATCGAGCGGGCAGGGCGGTCAGCTGTCATCTCGAGAGGCCGACGAACTGCTCGACGAGCTCCTCGCCCACAGCGGTAGGGGGCCCTTGCCCGACCTCGCGCGGACGCCCGAAGCCGTCGTCGTCCCCCGAGACCGCGGAGCCGCGGTACCCAAGTCGCCGCGGCGACGCGCCGGCGCATTGAGCCGCCTGAGCCTGCTGGCTGCAGTGCCGCTGTCGCTGGCGGCCGTCGCCGTGGCGGTCGTGATGATGGTGTCCGTCCGCCACCAAGATTCGTCGGCGCAACCGTCGGAGGCCCAGCCCAGCGACACCCCGACGGCGACCGCCGCGCCGCCCAGCCGAGCCGCACCGAAGGCGCCGGCGCCGCGCCTCCAAATCGCCGACGCGGCGTTCGTCGGCGCGTTGCGGCGCGAGGGCGTGCCGGTGCCCAGCCAGGAATACGTCATGGCGCAGGGGCACGCCGTTTGCGACTTCCTGGCACACCAGCCGAACTTCGCTGACGCCGCCGGTTTCGTGCAGCGATCCTCGGTGTGGGACGCCGACCAGAGCGCGAAGGTCACCGCGGGCGCCATCGTCTCTTACTGCCCGCAGTCCCAGTCGGCCATGGTGGACCAGAGCCAGCCCGCCTACCAGAGCACGCTGTCGGACCTGCAGGCGATCCAGCAGCAACTGCAGGGCATTCAGGGGGACCTGCACGGTATCGAGGGAAGTCTGAACGGCCTGCCCGGGCACCCGGGATTTCCCTAACCGCCGTGACAAGCCCGTGGTGAACGGGCCGCGTCGCTGCGCCGATCCGCTCTGAAATTGCGGAATCCCGCTCAGCGAGTGGGGGACGGCGCCATCCGCTTGGCCAGATACGGCGCCGTGCGGCTGTGTTCGGCGCGTGCCACCGTTTCAGGCGGCCCGGCCGCAACGACCCGACCGCCGTCGCTGCCGGCTCCGGGTCCCAAGTCGATCACCCAATCCGCGCCGGCGACCATCCGCATGTCGTGTTCGGCCACCACGACGGTATTGCCCGCATCGACCAGGCGGTGCAGTTGACGATCGAGCAGGTCGACATCGGCGGGATGCAGCCCGGTCGTCGGCTCGTCGAGGACGTAGAGGGTGTGCCCCCGCCGCGGCCTCTGCAGTTCGGAGGCAAGCTTGATCCGCTGGGCCTCGCCGCCCGACAGTTCGGTCGCGGGCTGGCCGAGCCGGAGGTAGCCGAGGCCGACCTCTTGTAATGTGGCCAGGCTCCGCGCCGCGTGGGAAACGTCGGCAAGAAACTCCGCGGCTTCGTCGACGGTCATCGCGAGCACGTCAGCGATCGTGCGGTCGCGATAACGCACCTCGAGCGTCTCCTCGGAGTAGCGCGCTCCATGACACGCGGGGCAGGTAGCGTACGTGCCTGGCAGGAACAGCAATTCGACGGACACGAAGCCCTCTCCCTGGCAAGTGGGGCACCGGCCTTCGGCCACGTTGAAAGAAAACCTGCCCGCCGTCCAACCGCGGCGCCGCGCCTTGGGGGTCGCGGCGAATTCGCGACGCACCGCGTCGAACAGGCCGGTGTAGGTCGCCAGCGTCGAACGCGGCGTCCGCCCGATGGGGCGTTGGTCGACCGACACCAACCGGTTGATCTGCTCAACCCCCGTCGCCGTCACACCGACGCTCGCGTCATGGTCGACATCGATTGTCTCCACGTCGGTGTCCTCGGCGTCGGGTTCGGCCGGCTCGACGGCGCGGCGCGTCCCGAGCTGGCCGTTGACGACGTCGCCGAGGACCTTGACGACCAGCGTCGACTTGCCCGAACCGGACACGCCGGTGACCGCCGTGTACACGCCAAGTGGCAGGTCCACGTCGAGATCTTTCAAATTATGAAAGCAGATGCCGCGCAGAATCATTGAGCCGGACGGTGTGCGGGGTGGCCGAGACGCCGGCGTGGCCTCCTCGAGCAGGTACCGTCGGGTGATCGACCTCTCGACGTCGGCGAGTCCGGGCACCGGCCCGCTGTAGAGCACCTCCCCGCCAAGCTCCCCCGCCCCGGGCCCCACGTCGACGATCCAATCGGCGCGGCGTACCACGTCCATGTCGTGCTCGACCACGAACAACGAATTGCCGGCCCGCCGTAGGCGATCGAGCACGTCGAGCAATGGTTCGGCATCCGCGGGGTGCAGTCCGGCCGACGGTTCGTCGAGCACGTAAAGCACGCCGAACAATCCGGCGCGCAGTTGCGTGGCCAGGCGTAACCGCTGCAACTCGCCGGGCGACACCGTCGGGGTACGCCGGCTGAGCGTGAGATAGCCGAGGCCGAGATCGATGAGTACCTGCAGGCGTGCGACGAGATCCGCGGCGATCATGGTCGCCACTTCGGTCAGCTCACCGGATTCCGTCGACTCGTACGCGGCGGCGGCGTCAGTACGAGAAGCGGTGGGGCGCAACGCGTTCGCCAGATCAGCCAACGGCATCGCCACATAGTCGGCGATGGTGCGCCCGGCGAACGTCACCCGCAGCGCCTCGGCCCGCAGCCCGGAACCGGCGCATGTCGGGCACTCGACGCTGTCGACGAATTGCAGCACCCGCCGGCGCATCATGGCGCTCTGGGAGTTGGCCAGCGTGTGCCGGACGTGGCGTTCGGCGCTGGAGAAGGTGCCGTTGTAGTAATAGTCGGCCTGCACGGGGTGCTGGCTCGGATCGATCTCGACGGTGGGCTGCTCGTCGGTGAACAGAATCCAACTGCGTTGACGCTGAGGCAGTTTACGCCACGGCTTGTCGATGTCGTACCCCAGCGTGACAAGGATGTCGCGCAGGTTCTGGCCTTGCCACGCACCCGGCCACGCGGCTACCGCGCCTTCTCGGATGGTCAGCGACGGGTCGGGCACCAGCGTCTCCTCGGTCACCCGGTGGATTCGTCCGAGGCCGTGGCACTCGGGGCACGCACCCACGGCCGTGTTCGGGGAGAACGCATCGGAATCCAGTCGTTCCGTGGCACCCGGCGGGTAGGTTCCGGCGCGGGAGAACAGCATCCTCAATAGATTGGACAGCGTGGTGACGGTGCCGACCGTCGACCGGGAGGTCGCCGACCCCCGCCGCTGCTGCAACGCGACCGCGGGCGGCAGCCCGGTGATGTCGTCCACCTTCGGCGCGCCGGTGGGCAAGAGCAGCCGACGGGCGTACGGAGCGACCGATTCGAAGTAGCGGCGCTGCGCCTCGGCGTAGATGGTGCCGAAGGCCAACGACGATTTGCCCGATCCGGAGATACCGGTGAACGCGACCAGCGCGTCACGCGGCGCCGCGACGTCGACACCCCGCAGATTGTGGACCCACGTCCCGTAGACGCGCACGCACGGGTCGATGTCGTCGGCACTTCCGTCAGACATGTTCACACAACTACCCGTGCTTGCGGCTTGGCATGCATCGCGTTTGCTGTTGGACATCCCCCGCACCTGCGGCTATTTGCCGGCACCTGCGACACTGGTGCGGCCCAGCCACGCCCCGGCACCGACCTCGCCACCGAAGGCAGCCATGACTTCTACGATTGCCGTCCTGTTCGTTCACGGTGTCGAAATCAAGGATCCGCACTACGCCGACAACGCGATCACACTGCTTCGCGCCGAATACGCCCGCGCCTGCCGCGGCATGGAAGCGGCCGAGCTCGAGATCGAGTCGGCATTCTGGATTCCCGTGGTCGAGCCCGGTCTCGACAAGATCGTGCGGGCAACATTCGGTCGAGGCTTTGCCGGTTGGGCGCAGCGACTCGACGGTCTCGTCCACCGGATCAATAACGGCTCATATCTCGCCATGGTCCCGGTGGTCCTCTCGGGTCTGCTGGGGCGCATTCCGGGATTGCCGAAGGCCCACTGGCCGACGCTGCGCTGGGCTGTCACCTACTTCCTGGGCGACGTCATCGCCTATCAGACCGCTGAGGGCAGCGACGCCAATTACGACGCCATCCATGCCCGCCTCGACGACGCGTTGGCGACTCTGGCCGAACGGGCCCCGGACGCACCGTTGTGCGTCATCGCGCACAGCCTCGGCACCGTCGTCGCCTCCGACTACTTCTACGACCTGCAGAACGCGAAGCCTAAGCAACTGAAGAAATCGGCGCGGGGTTCGTCCGCGCTGCAACGTGGCGAGACCCTGACCTGGTTCTACACGCTCGGCAGCCCAATCGCGCTGTGGATGGTGCGCTACCCCGAATTCGATTCTCCGATCAAGCTTCCCGGCCGCAAGCGCAGTGCCGCCGCACGAAAAGCGGCGCAATGGATCAACTTTCACGACCCCGACGACATCGTCGCGTACCCACTGCGGACGCTGAACAAGCACTACGCCGAGGCGGTCGACCGCGACCAGGCGGTGTCCGTGGGGCCGCCCCTTCTCGGCGACACCCCGGTCTCACATGTCGCTTACCTGAATTCGCGGAAGGTCATGCGGCCCATCGCGCAACGCCTCGCCATGTTCAGCCGCCCGACCGAGTAACACGGCCGGTTAACTCCGGGCGGGCCGCTGGTCGCGGCCGCCCCGTTAAATGGCTTCTTTGAGCGTGCGGGGCATGGTCTCTTTGAGTCTGTCGGCGCCACCAATCGCTTCCACCGCTTGCCTGAAACGCACCTGCTGGCTCAACACCCAGTCGAGCATGGCGGGCCACAATTCCACGTCGGCGACATTGTCGAAATGCGACGTGACGCCGATCGTCGCGGCCTTCTTACCCGGCTTGTCGTCCCACTCGGCGGCGTGCCCCAGAGCCCTTTCGAATTCGTCCTTCTGGGCACGAAGCGCCTCGAAGCGGCTCAGGTTGAGGCTCGCATCCGGGCTGTTGAAGTACAGCTGGACGCCGAGGCCCCGCTGTGTGAACGCGGTCGCGTAGGCAACCCCGCTCGTCCCGGTAGGAAGGTTGTACCGCGAGGCGCGGCTGGGGGTTGTCTTCCTGGTCCACCCGGGTTGCTCCGTGCCCAGGCGGTCGAGGAACTGTGCCCAGAAAGCCCAGTAAAGCCCGGGGCGCCCGGTCGGCGGGTTCCCGCCGGTGGCGGACTTTGTTGGCTCGTCCAAGGTGCTTGGGCGGGCGACGACGTCGGGGTCCGGCCGCGGCGCAGAGTCATCTATCCGCACCGGCTTTGCTGTCTCGACTTGGGGCGGGCGCGGGGCAGCGGCTCGCCTGGCTGCTTTCCTGGCCCTGGCCGCTCTGGCCGCTCTGGCCCTCGCCTTCGCGGACCTGACTTGAGCAAGCCACGCCACGAAGACGATGGCACCGATAGCGAGGAAGAAGAAGAGAAAGACCACGTAAAGGAAGTCGGGCGTCTCCACGATGTCAGCGCCGGAAAGTCGGGTGGCGGGACTTGGCCGGAAAATGCCGCAGGTGCGGGCGCAGCGGCTCGACAGGCATCGGACGACGGCTGGGAGTCACGGCTGACTGCCGCGGTAGACGTGGACAGCACGCTGGGACAACAAGTTCGCCCAAACCTCCCCGTTTTGGCGATATTGCTGGTGACGGGCCCCGATACACCGACAGATAAGAGCGTAGACGTTCTCGCGCTTAGCCAAACGGGTTTGGTCGAATCGGTGGCGGACGGCCCCGAGTCGGTGGCGAAGAAAGCCGGCTCGACCAGGGTGACGCGGACGCCGAAGGGTTCGAAGTTGGCAGAGACTTTGGTTGCTTCCATCGAGCAGTTTGTTGACGCGTCACGTAACCCCTGCTAGCTTGATTGAAGCATCAAGTTATAACTGACCGGCGTGACCGCGACGATCCCGCTACCACCGGTTTGCCGCGGCCCGGTTCGCGCACACAATCGTTCGAGGAGCCCTCGTGAACATCGCGGCCGGGATTGCCTCAGGATTGCTCGCCGTCGCGTACCTTGCGACCGGTGGCATCACGCTGCTGACCACCAGAGAACGTCTATTGACCAACGCGTCGATGGCCTCAGCCGCGCGCGAATATTCTCTGACTTCAATAAAATTAATCGGCTGCGTCGAGATCGTCGGTGGCCGGTGAAAGCCGTGTTCTTCGCGTTGGCGGTCTTCATCGCCTTCGCTCGCATCTCGGAGATCGTGCGATGACCGGCACTGCGCGATATGCCCTGGTGGGGACGGGTAGCAACGGAAGGGTTCTGGCGCAACGGTTTCCGACCACGATGTGCCGGTACTGTGGGCCAACACGCGTGGTGCGGAGGCGGTCGACACGACCGGTTTGAGCGCGTCGATCACAGCCGTCGACCTCGACGCGGCGCTGGACGCAGACGTGATCATCCTGGCTATACCGTTCCTGCAGGTTCGTGAGTTCGGTGCTCGGCGCGCGGACTGGTCGGGCAAGATCGTCGTCGACACGAGCAACGCGTTTCTGGTCCCAGGGTCTGAGGGAATCCTCGGCGGCCGTTTGTCGACGGAGTTCAATGCCGAGGCCTTCCCGGGCGCGGCGGTGGTCAAGTCGTTCAACCAGACTTCGGTCACGCAGTTCGCTCAGAAGCAGCCGCCGGAGTTCGGCCGGCGTGTCGTCTTCGCGTCGAGCAACGACGCGTCAGCCAGCGCGGTGATCGCCGACCTGTGCACCGATCTGGGCTTGGCCCCCATCGAGCTTGGACGTATCGACGAAGGCGGTGTACTGATCCAAGCGCGCAACGCTCTGGTGTTGCGCAATCTCTACGAACTGCCCTCCGAGTTGGACATCAACCGTCAGACGACGGCTGTCGAGCCCAATCTCGCCCCGGGTACGTGGGCGATCGACCCCGTGCACTCGTCGATCACATTCTCGGTTCGCCATTTGGTGGTCGGGAAGGTCACTGGACGTTTCGAGCAGTTCTCCGGTGCAATCACGGTGCCCGAGAACGCAACCCCGAGCGTGGCGGCCACCATCGCGGTCGGCTCGGTGAACACCGGCAACCCCGACCGCGACCACCACCTCCGCGCCCCGGACGTCTTCGGGGCCGAGGAGTTCCCCACCGCGACGCTGGTGTCGGTAGACGTCCACAGCGTCGAAAAAGACAACTGGGTGCTCGCCGTCGATTTCACCCTCCGTGGCATCACCAAGCGCCTGCCTGTGGCGTTTGCCTTCCTGGGAGTGAGCGCCGGCATGGGGCGGGGGGAAGTCGCCGGGTTCGAAGCGGCGATCACGCTCAGGCGCAGCGACTTCGGCGTGCTGACCGACACCCCGGTGCTCTCTGGGGGTGGCTTGATGGTCAGCGACACCGTCGACATCACCGTCTGCCTGGAAGCAATCAAGCAGTGAGTCAGTGCAGCCGACTGCGCGCACGTGCGGTCAGAGTTGATCGACAATGCAATGACGCGGCAGCCGGTCCGTCAGACCTGCCTCCGCCATCCGGAGCCCCCTGTCAGGATTGAACTGACGACCGCTCGCTTACAAGGCGAGTGCTCTACCACTGAGCTAAGGAGGCGGGGTAAAACCGGACCCCAGCCTAATCGGTCACTCGCCGCCCTCGATCACGCGCGTTGAGCGCACCGGCCGCGACGAGGCGCGCCGCCGGCCCGGCAGCGGGATGCGGTCGGCGATGTTGCTCAGCGGGTTGACCACCATGGTCAGCGCGATGACGGCGTCCTGCAGCGTCGCGATGGCCGGCTCCAACGCCTCCATGCCGGGTGTGAGCCGGGCCAGGGTGTCGGCGACGTCGGCCAACTGATCCAGCGGCCCGTGCTTGGCGGTCAGCTTGTCCACCAGCCCGCCCTCGCTGAGCAGCCGGTCGGCCAGGCCGTCCTCGGCCAGCAGTCGCTCGATCAGGCCGTCCTCGGCGACTAGTTGGTCGGCCAGGCCGCCGGGCTGCAGCGCGCGATGCAGGCCGCCGCCCTCGGCGGCCAGCCGGTCGAGCAGACCGCCCTCCGACGTCAGCAGGTCTACCACCCCGCCGGGGCGCAGCAGCCGGTCGATCGGGCCGTCCGGGGCGATGGCCCGGCCCAGCGGGGCGTCGTCGTCCAACATCCGGGCCAGCCGATTGGCCCGCACCAGGGCGTCGTCGAGGCCCAGCATGGACGTCATCGCGCTCGCCCGCGAGGGCGCGCCCTCGCCGAGCGCCCGCTTGGCGACACCGACGGCGGCGCTCGCGACGGTCAAGCTCGTGTCGGCGGCGGCCAGGCCCACTCGCGCGGGAGCCGTCGCGGCCGAGACGATGCTTCTGGCGAGATTCATCCTGCCGAGTCTATTCGCGACGCGACCGCGACGAAGTGCACAGGTGCGAGCCGATCGATCGATTTCTTGGCAGACTTTGGCAGACTATTGTCAGACGGTTGGCACTGAGCTTTCAGGAAAAGCACAATTTTCTCACAGCTCATCTCAAGCAAGGAAGACACTCCATGACCGCGGCAACATCACCTGACACGCAACCGGAGGCTCGCGTCCTCGTGGTCGACGACGAGGCCAACATCGTGGAGCTGCTTTCGGTCAGCCTCAAGTTCCAGGGGTTCGAGGTGTACACCGCCAGCAACGGCGCCCAGGCTCTGGATCGGGCGCGGGAGGCGCGCCCCGACGCGGTGATCCTCGACGTCATGATGCCCGGCATGGACGGTTTCGGGGTGTTACGCCGGCTGCGCGCGGACGGCATCGACGCGCCGGCGCTGTTCCTGACGGCCCGAGACTCGTTGCAGGACAAGATCGCCGGGCTGACCCTGGGCGGCGACGACTACGTCACCAAGCCGTTCAGCCTCGAAGAGGTGGTCGCCCGGCTGCGCGTCATCCTGCGCCGCGCGGGCAAGGGCGGGGCCGAACCGCGCAGCGCCCGCCTGACCTTCGCCGACATCGAACTCGACGAGGAGACCCACGAGGTGTGGAAGGCGGGCCAGCCGGTGTCGCTGTCGCCGACCGAGTTCACGCTGTTGCGCTACTTCGTCATCAATGCGGGCACCGTGTTGAGCAAACCGAAGATCCTCGACCACGTGTGGCGGTACGACTTCGGCGGCGACGTCAACGTCGTCGAGTCCTACGTGTCGTACCTGCGGCGCAAGATCGATACCGGCGAGAAGCGGTTGCTGCACACCCTGCGGGGCGTGGGCTACGTGCTGCGCGAGCCCCGCTGAGGCAGGGCATCGGACATGGCTATCTATCGTCGCCGCGGCCTGCCGCTTCGAGTCGGCCTGGTGGCCGCCACCCTGGCCTTGGTCGCCTGCGGGTTGGCGGTCTCCGGCGTCGCGGTCACGTCGATCCTGCGGCACAGCCTGATCAGCCGCATCGACCAGACGCTGCTCGACGCGTCCCGGGGATGGGCGCAGGCCCCACGCCGCCAGACGCCGCCGCCCTACGAGGGGCCGGACCCGGCCCGGCCGCCGTCGAAGTTCTACGTCCGCGGCGTCAGCAGCGACGGCACCCCCTTCACCGCCATCAACGACCGCAACGCCGAGCCGGCGCTCCCGGCCGACAACGACGTCGGCCCGTACCCGACGACGCTGCCCTCGGTCAACGGCTCCGACATCCAGTGGCGGGCCGTGTCGGTGCGCGGCCCGCACGGCCTGACGACCGTGGCCATCGACCTCTCTGACGTGCAGCACACGGTCAGCTCGCTGGTGTTGCTGCAGATCGGCATCGGAGTAGCGGTGCTGGTGGTGGTGGGCATCGCCGGGTTCGCGGTCGTGCAGCGCAGCCTGCGGCCGCTGGCCGAGGTGGAGCAGACCGCCGCCGCTATCGCCGCCGGCCAGCTCGATCGCCGTGTGCCGGAACGGGATCCGAGGACCGAGGTCGGACGCCTGTCGCTCGCACTCAACGGGATGCTCGCCCAGATCCAGCAGGCGTTGGCGTCCTCGGAGATGTCGGCCGAGAAGGCCCGGACGTCCGAGGAAGGCATGCGCCGATTCATCACCGACGCCAGCCACGAACTTCGCACCCCGCTGACCACCATCCGCGGATTCGCCGAGCTGTACCGGCAGGGCGCCGCCCGCGACGTCGCCATGCTGCTGTCGCGCATCGAAAGCGAGGCAAGCCGGATGGGGCTGTTGGTCGACGACCTGCTGCTGCTGGCCCGCCTCGACGTGCAGCGACCGCTCGAGCACGACCGGGTGGACCTGCTGGCCCTGGCCAGCGACGCGGTGCACAACGCGCAGGCGATGGATCCCAAGCGGACCATCACCATGGAGGTCCTCGACGGCCCGGGCACCCCGGAGGTGCTTGGTGACGAACCGCGGCTGCGGCAGGTGCTGAGCAACCTCATCGCCAACGCCTTGCAGCACACCCCGACGAGCGCCGACGTGACGGTGCGGGTGGGCACCGCGGGCGACGACGCGGTGCTCGAGGTGGCCGACGAGGGCCCGGGCATGACCGCGCAGGACGCGTCGCGGGTGTTCGAACGGTTCTATCGCACCGACTCGTCGCGCGCGCGGGCCAGCGGCGGAACGGGGCTCGGCCTATCGATCGTGCAGTCGTTGGTCCGCGCCCACGGCGGGGTCGTCAGCGTGACCACCGCTCCGGGCGAAGGCTGCTGTTTTAGGGTGACGTTGCCGCGCGTCAGCGAGGTGCCCACGCAGGAGCCGGCTCACGCCAACTGAGCCAGGGCCGCCTTGATCTTGGCCTGGGCGTCGTCCAGCGATTGCGGCGACGGGTTGCGGTCCACGTTGGCGAACCCGAAGTCGTGCAGGCTGCGGGTCGGGAAGACGTGCACGTGCAGGTGCGGCACCTCCAGGCCGGCGATGATCAGGCCGGACCGCTCGGTGTTGAACGCCTTGGACACCGCCCTACCGATCAGCTGGCTGACCGCCATCACCTTGGCGAAGGCCGCGCCGTCGACGTCTTGCCAGTTGTCGATCTCGGCGCGCGGCACGACCAGCGTGTGGCCTTGCGTCATCGGCTCGATCGTCAGGAACGCGACGACGTCGTCGTCCTCGTAGACGAAGCGCCCGGGAAGCTCACGGTTGATGATCTTGGTGAAGATCGATGCCATGGCCTAGAGCATAGGTGTGGCCCGCGCCCGGGCGGTCAGCCGTCCTGACCGAAGGTCATCATGTCGAGGTTCCAGTACCCGCGCATGTTGGTGATCAGCCCGGCGCCGTCGACCTTGTAGGTGAAGACGCCGCGCACCGAACTGGTCAGCCCGCCCTCGAACTTGCTGTCCAGCACCAGGATGTGGGCGATCTCGTCGGGCGAGCTCGACGGGAAGGTCTCCTCGCAGGTGATGGTCAGCTGATTGGCCGCGATGTTGGTGTCGAAGAACGCGCCGACGGCCTCCTTGCCGCGCACCCCGGTGCCGTCGGGGTTGGTGACGGATTGGCCGATCGGGTCCTCGATGACGACGTCGTCGGCCATCAGCGCCAGCCAGCCGGTGCGGTCGTGCGCCTGCACGCACCGCCACGACGCCTGCGACGCCGCCAGCGCCGGGGACGCCTCCGATGCCTCGGTCTGGGTCATCGCCGTGAGCCCCCTACCGGTCGGCGTCGGTGAAGCGGATGACGCCGCGAATGTTCTTGCCCTCCAGCATGTCCTGGTAGCCCTCGTTGATCTGCTCCAGGCGGTACTGGGTGGTGACCATGTCGTCGAGGTTGAGCTTGCCGGCCTTGTACATCGAGAGCAGCTGCGGAATGTCGTACTGCGGGTTGCCGCCACCGAAGATGGTGCCCTGCAGGTTCTTCTGCATCAGGGTCAGCATCGCAAGGTTCAAGTTGACGTTGGTGTCCAGCAGGCTGCCGATGGCGGTCAGGACGCAGGTGCCGCCCTTCTGGGTGATGTTCAGGTAGTTGTCGATGTCGGAGCCCTGCAACTCACCAACGGTCACGACGACCTTGTGGGCCATCAGGCCGTAGGTGACCTCCATGATGCCCATGAGGGCGGCGTTGATGTCGGGGTAGACGTGGGTGGCGCCGAACTTCAACGCCTGGTCGCGCTTCCACTCCACCGGGTCGATCGCGAAGATGTAGCGGGCGCCTGCGTTGACCGCGCCCTGCAGGGCGGCCATGCCGACGCCACCGACGCCGACGATGGCGACGTCCTGGCCGGGCCGGATGTCGGCCGTGCGCACGGCCGAGCCGTAACCGGTGGTGACGCCGCAGCCGACCAGCGCGGCCACCTCGAACGGCACCGACGGGTCGATCTTCACCACCGAACTGCGGTGCACCACCATGTACGGCGAGAACGTGCCGAGCAGCGTCATCGGGAAGACGTTCTGGCCGCGGGCCTGGATGCGGAACGTGCCGTCGGAGACCGCGGCGCCGCCGAGCAGACCGGCACCCAGGTCGCACAGGTTGCGCATGCCAGCCTGACAGGTCGCGCACTGCCCACAGGACGGGATGAAGGACAACACCACGTGGTCGCCCGGGGCGATGTCCTCCACACCCGGCCCGACCTCGGTGACGATGCCGGCGCCCTCATGCCCACCCAGCACCGGGAAGCCGGCCATCGGGATGCCGCCGGTGACCAGGTGGTGGTCCGAGTGGCACATCCCCGCGGCTTCCATCTGGATCTTGACCTCGTGGGCCTGCGGGTCGCCGATCTCGATGTCTTCGATCGTCCAGGGCTGGTTGAACTCCCAGATCAATGCGCCTTTTGTCTTCACGATGGTCCTGACCCCATTTCGCCTTTGAATCGATCAGCGCCGCCCGGCCCCTTCATGCCGGGAGGCGAGGTGACGGGTGCCACAGCACCCACGTCGCGTCAGCATAGCGCGTACAACAAATCAAATGCTTGGTTGGTGCCGCCCGCTCACCAGATGGGGACGGGCGCCGCACCGAGCGGGTAGTAGCCCGGCAGCTTCTCGCCGGCAACGCTGCGCTCGATCCGCTTCTGCATGCCGTCGCTGAGGTCACCGGACTCGATGAGGTTGGCGAACATCTTCGCGACGTGCCCGAAGTCGAAGAAGTCGCGCTGCCACTCGATGAGGTTGTCGTCGTTCAGGCGGAACCAGCTGCCGCCGATGCCGTAGATCTCGTCCTGCGTGCCGTCGGACTTGTTGACGATCTGTTTCCAGAAGCCGACGATCTCGCCCTGGGCCTGGAGATGGAGGGCCTGGAGAACTGGGTGTACGAGTACCAGAAGGTGCTCATCGACGACAAGC
>NZ_LZKC01000224.1:0-1775 GCF_001672685.1 Mycobacterium sp. E2462 | reverse complement strand
CGCGGAAGGATGCTGGCGCCACATGAACACGACGCTGCTTTCCCTGGCCGACGGGGCTGACCTGATCTTCGCTGGCCAGAGCTACCAGGAACCCGCAGCGAACGTTGCCGAGTATTACGACCTCCCGTTGGCCACCCTGCACCACGTCCCGATGCGGCCCAACGGGCAGGTGGTGTCTTTGCTTCCCGCGCCATTGGCGCGGTCGTCGATGGTGGGGTTCGACTGGTTCTGTTGGCGCCTGAACAAGAAGGTCGAGGACGCCCAACGCCGCGAGCTGGGTCTGCCGAAGGCGACGGGGCCGTCGCCCCGGCGAATCATCGAACGGCGGTCGCTGGAAATTCAGGCCTACGACGAGGTGTGCTTCCCGGGCTTGGCCGACGAGTGGGCCGACTGGCGTGACCAGCGACCGTTCGTCGGCACGTTGACGATGCAGCTGGCCACCGGCGCCGATGACGAGGTCGCGTCGTGGATTGCCGCCGGTACCCCGCCGATCTGTTTCGGATTCGGCAGCATGCCCGTGGCATCCCCGGCCGCGACGGTGGAAATGATCGGCGCCGCGTGCGCCGAGCTGGGGGAGCGGGCGTTGATCTGCGCCGGCTACAGCGATTTCAGCAGTGCGCCGTCTTTCGAGCACGTGAAGGTGGTGGGAGCGGTCAATTACGCGGCGATCTTCCCGGTCTGCCGCGCGGTCGTCCACCACGGCGGTTCAGGCACCACGGCCGCCAGCATGCGCGCGGGCGTTCCCACCGTGATCCTGTCCATGGACGCCAACCAGACCATTTGGGGAGCGCAGCTCAAACGCTTGAAAGTCGGGACGACGCGGCGCTTTTCGGCGACGACCCGGAAAACCCTCACCGCCGACCTGCGCCGGGTGCTGGCGCCGGATTACGCGGTGCGCGCCCGGCAGATCGCCAGCCACATGACCAAGCCCGCCGACAGCGTCCGCAAGGCCGCCGATCTCGTCGAGAATTTCGCCCGAGCGCGCAGCCGCGCCTGAGCGGGTCCGCAAGCGCCGGGGAAAATATGCCCCGAAAAGCGTCGGTAAATTGCGCTTTTCGGAGCCATCTGTGGCGGATACGAAATCGCGCGGTTTCCAAAGACAC
The DNA here is from genome assembly GCF_001672685.1 of Mycobacterium sp. E2462. Classification (NCBI taxonomy): domain Bacteria; kingdom Bacillati; phylum Actinomycetota; class Actinomycetes; order Mycobacteriales; family Mycobacteriaceae; genus Mycobacterium; species Mycobacterium sp. E2462. The sequence goes on along the minus strand of NZ_LZKC01000224.1, from coordinate 672 downwards.
GCCGACGGTCCTCTGGCACAATGTATCCTCAGCCGACGATGCCTGCGCTGCTCGAAGGTCGTCACAGTGCTACGGTCCGGGGGAAAGGCCGATGACATTGGCTTTGCCAGAATTCACCACACCGCTACTGCGATGTAATTCATTTTCGTTGCAATCGCCGAAGGCGTTGCATCGCCGTTCCGCCTTTTCCTCTAGGAAAGCGCATTGGCCAGCGATGATCTGCAATTCGCAGGCCACCGGCGACTCGCCGAAGTTGCCCATGCTGACGGAGAGTGATTAAGGTTACGGTCGCGATGAAATTTGCTGTGGCGAGCTATGGAACGCGTGGCGACATCGAGCCGTGCCTCACCATCGGTCGTGAACTGATGCGCAGGGGCCACGAGGTGCGCATGGCCGTCCCGCCGAACCTGGTGGAGCTGGCGCAGAAGGCCGGTCTCCCGGCGATCGCCTACGGCCCCGATATGCACGACTTCTGGAGCGACGAATTCATCCGTGACTTTCGGAAGAATTTCGTGCGCAACCCGATCAAGCTGATCCGCGATGCGTGGGAGCCCGTGCTGCGGAATTGGCAGGAGATGAGCGCGTCGCTGATGTCGGTGGGGGCGGGAGCCGACCTCATCTTCAGCGGCCAGCTCTACCAGGATCTCGCCGTGAATGTCGCTGATTACTACG
>NZ_LZKC01000223.1:0-9250 GCF_001672685.1 Mycobacterium sp. E2462 | reverse complement strand
CAACGCGCAACTGGTCACCTTCACCGCGATGGACATCGACGATCCCCGCGCGCTGGTCCCGGTCCTCGGCGTCGGGCTGGCGCAGCGGCCCCCGGCCCGCTTCGAGCAGTTCAGCATGCCGACCCGCGTCGGGGCCCGGGCCGACGAGCGGTTGCGCTCGGGCGCCGCGCTCGCGGAAGTCCTTGACTATCTGGGCATTCCGCAATCGGCGCGGTCGGTGGTGGAATCGGTGTTCACCGGCCCGCGCAGCTACGTGGAGGTTGTCGCCGGCTGTCATCGCGACGGCCGGCACGCCACCACCGAGGTCGGCATCAGCATCGTCGATACGACCGAGGGACGGGTACTGGTCAGCCCGTCGCGGGCCTTCGACGGCGAATGGGTATCGACCTTCGCCCCCGGAACCCCGTTCGCCATCGCCGTAGCGATCGAACACCTGACCGCCCTGCTGCCCGACGCCGACTGGTTCCCCGGCCACCGGCTGGCCCGAGACTTTTCCGCCCAATACTCCTAACCGCACACGAGATAGAGAAGAGAGCACGATGTTCCAGGTACCGTCCCAGCGCAGTTCGGGGATCCGGTGACGTCCGGCACCGTCATGCCGATCGTCCGCGTGGCAATCCTCGCGGACAGCCGGTTGACGGAGATGGCGTTGCCCGCCGAACTGCCGCTGCGCGAAATCTTGCCCGCGGTCCAGCGGTTGGTAGTCCCGGCGGTCGCCAACGGCGACCCGGAGGACGGCGCCCGCGGCGCCGCCGAGGTCGGTGGCGCCGCGCAACTGAGCCTGGCGCCCATCGGCGGGGCGCCGTTCAGCCTCGACGCCAGCCTGGACACGGTCGGGGTCGTGGACGGTGACCTGCTCGCGCTGCAACCGGTGCCCGTCGGCCCGGCCGCGCCCGGCATCGTCGAGGACATCGCCGACGCCGCCATGATCTTCTCGACCTCACGGCTCAAGCCCTGGGGCAGCGCGCACATCCAGCGATTCGCGCTGGCGGCCACGGTCGTCGTCGCCTTCCTCGCCACCGGTCTCGCGGTCACCTACCGTGCCGCCACCGGCGCGCTGGCGGGGCTGGTCGCCGTCAGCGCCATCGCGGCGCTGACGGCCATCGTCGGCCTGCTCATCACGCCCCGCTCGGCGCGCGCCGGGACGGTATTGACGATCGCCGCGCTGGTGCCGATCGGGGCCGCACTCGCCCTGGCCGTGCCCGGGCGGTTCGGTCCGGCACAGCTGACGCTGGCCGCGGCCGGCGTCACGGCGTGGTCCGCGATCGTTCTGATGGCGCCCAGCGCCCAGCGGGAGCGCGTCGCCGCCTTCTGCACCGCCACCGCGGTCGTGGGGGCCGGGGTGCTGCTGGCCGCGGGCTCCGAATTGCTGTGGCACGTATCAGTATTGGGCATCGGCTGCGGGCTGATCGTCGCGGCGCTGCTGGTCACCATCGAGGCCGCGCCGCTGTCGGCGCTGTGGGCGCGTTTCCCCTTGCCGGTGATCCCGGCGCCCGGCGACCCCACCCCGTCGGCGCCCTCGCTACGGGTGCTCGAAGACCTGCCGCGGCGGGTGCGCATCAGCGACGCCCATCAGAGCGGTTTCATCGCCGGGGCGGTCCTGCTCAGCGCGCTGGGTTCGATCGCGATCGCCCTGCGCCCCGAAACCCTCAGCGGCGCGGGCTGGTACGTGGTGGCTGCCGTCGCGGCGACGTCGGTGCTGCGCGCCCGGGTGTGGGACTCGGCCGCCTGCAAGGCGTGGCTGCTGTCCCAGCCGTACCTGGTCGCCGGCGTGCTCCTGGTGTTCTACACCGCGACAGGGCGATTTGCGGCGGGCCTGGGCGCCGCGCTGGTGCTCGTCGCGCTGCTGCTGGCCTGGATCGTGGTGGCGCTCAACCCGCAGATCGCCGAGCCCGAGACCTACTCGCTGCCGGTGCGCCGGCTGAGGGTTTCGTGGCGGGCGGGCTCGATGCGTCGCTGATCCCCGTCATGGCCTTCCTGGTCGGACTCTTCGGCTGGATCATCGATCGATGATCCGATCCGGATTGGCATGTGCGACAGCGGCATTGGTGGCTGCGCTGTGGACGTGCCCGTCGGCGGTGGCGATCCAACAGCCCAAGATCGATCCGGGTGTGCCGCCGCCGAGCGGGGCGCCCGGCCCGGTGCAACCGATGGAACAACGCGGTCCGTGTGGTTCCCCCGGCGTGCTCGCGGGCAGTGACGTCAACGCCGTGACACCCAGCCAGGCGACGCTGAATCTGCCCGCGGCATGGCAGTTCTCCCGCGGCGAGGGGCAACTGGTGGCGGTTCTCGACACCGGCGTGCGGCCGGGGCCGCGGCTACCCAACGTCGACCCCGGGGGTGACTTCGTCGAAACCACGGACGGCCTGACGGACTGCGACGGGCACGGCACGCTGGTCGCCGGGCTGATCGCCGGCCAGCCGGCGCCTGGCGGCGAGGACGGCTTCTCCGGCGTGGCGCCGGCCGCCCGGGTGGTCTCGATCCGCACGACGTCGGCTCGATATTCGCCGCGCACGCCCGGTGGCGATCCCACGGTCGCGCGGGCCACCCAAGAGGTCGCGACGCTGGGCCGTGCGATCGTGCACGCGGCCGACCTCGGGGCAAGGGTGATCGACGTCTCCGAAATCGCCTGCCTGCCCGCCGACCGTCCCGTCGATCAGGCCGCGCTCGGCGCGGCGATCCGATACGCAGCGGTGGACAAGGACGCGGTGCTGGTGGCCGCGGCTGGAAACAGCGGGCCCACCGGGGCGTTCGGCGGCGGCACGTCGTGCGAGTCCAATCCCCTCACCGACCTCAGCCGCCCGGACGACCCGCGGAACTGGGCCGGCGTCACCTCGGTCTCCATCCCGTCGTGGTGGCAGCCCTACGTGCTCTCCGTGGCGTCGCTGACCGCGGACGGTCAGCCCTCGAAGTTCACCACGGCCGGCCCGTGGGTCGGCATCGCCGCGCCGGGCGAACGCATCGTGTCGGTCAGCAACGCCGACGGCGGGGGGCTGGCCAACGGGTTGCCCGACGAACACCAGCAGCTGGTTCCGTTGAGCAGCACCAGCTACGCCGCCGCCTACGTGGCCGGGGTCGCCGCGCTGGTCCGCAGCAAGTACCCCGACCTGCCCGCCACCGCGGTGGTGCACCGGCTGACCGCGACCGCCCACAACGGCGCGCGGGCGCCCTCGAACGTGGTGGGTGCCGGCAGCGTCGATCCGGTCGCGGCGCTGACCTGGCAGTTACCCGCGGCGAACCAGCCCGGCGCCGCCACCGTGAAGCCGGTCGCCGTGCCGCCGGCACCGGCGCCCAAGGACACCACCCCGCGCACCGTCGCGCTGGCCGGCACCGCGGTGCTGGCCGTGCTGGTCGCACTCGCCGGCGCGGTCACCGCGCTCGCCGCTCGTCGACGAAAGGACATCACCCCGTGAGCTCGCAGCGCTGGATACCCGTTCCCGGGAGCGGCCGCATTACCTTGGCCCTGTTGGCTGTCATCCCCGCGGTGCTGGCTTACCCCTGGCGGTCGACGCGCGACTACTGGTTGATCGGCATCGCCGTCGTCGCCGTGGTCGTGCTGTTCGGATCCTGGCGCGGCTTGTATTTCACCACCATCGCGCGCCGCCGCCTCGCGATCGTCGGGCGCGGAAACTCGTCGAACGTGGACGACGCGGATTCGACGGCGTCCGCCACCGCGCTGCTACGCGTCGGCGCAGCGGACACCGGCGCCGACGTGCTGCCGTTGCCGCTGATCGCCCAGTATCTGGACCGCTACGGCATCCGCGCGGACAAGATCCGGATCACCAGCCGCGACAACGCCTCCGATGCGTCTCGGCGGGACACCTGGATCGGTTTGACCGTATCGGCTGTCGACAACCTGGCCGCCCTGCAGGCACGCTCGCCGCGCATCCCGCTGCACGAGACGGTTCAGGTCGCCGCCCGCCGGCTGGCCGATCACCTGCGCGAGATCGGCTGGGAGGCCACCACCGTCACCCCCGACGACGTTCCCCGGCTGTTGACGTCCAACGCCCGCGAGACGTGGCGCGCCGTGCAGCGCGGCGGGTCCGACTACGTCGCGGCCTACCAGATAGCGGTCGACGACTCGCTGCCCGCGACGCTGGAGGCGATCCGCTCGTACCCCGCCCGCGAAACCTGCACGGCGCTCGAGATCGCCGGTGTGGGAGCCGGTCGCACCGTCGCCGCGGCGTGCGCCTTCCAGACCGACATGGCCCCGGACGGTTCGGCGCCGGCGGCCGGGGTGACCCCGCAACGCGGGAATCACCGGCCCGCGCTGTTGGCGCTCGACCTGCTGTCCACGCGGCGGCTCGACGGGCACACCGCCGCGCCGGCCGGGCTGCTGGAGCGGCTGGACTGGCCCACCCTGACCGGCGGCGCGCACCGGGCGGCAGCCGAAACGGCCTAGGACGTCGCCGCGCACCCGGCCTTCGCCCACCCGCGCAGGCGGTCCGGCGGTCGCCGGGAATGCTCTGGGGGCGATCGCTGGATCCCGACGCGTGCACTACCATCCGCTGGCGGGGGGACCACGCCGAGTGGGGGTCCGTCGCGCCCAGGACGCAATGGTCAGACCGGCGGCGCCACCGATCCCGGCGTTTCCTCCGCCGCGACGACGCGCCCGCGCGACCAGGCGGTCCGCGGGGGCATACGGTAATACCGTTCGCTGACAGCCGAGCAACGGTGGCGCGCCGGGCAGGAGGACCGACATGTGGGATCCCGATGTGTATCTGGCCTTCGCCGACCACCGCGGCAGGCCGTTCTACGACCTGGTATCCCGCGTGGGGGCCGAGCGGGCGCGGCGCGTCGTGGACCTCGGCTGCGGCCCGGGCCATCTGACGAAATACCTGGCGCGGCGCTGGCCGGACGCAGTGGTCGAGGCGCTGGACAGCTCCCCGGAGATGGTGGCCGCCGCCCGGGAACGCGGGGTCGACGCCACGCTGGGCGACGTACGCAAATGGGAGCCGAGCCCGGATACCGACGTGGTGGTCAGCAACGCCGCGCTGCACTGGGTGCCCGAACACGCCGACCTGCTGGTCCGATGGGCGGCTCAGCTGACGCCCGGCTCGTGGATCGGCGTGCAGATGCCGGGCAACTTCGAGTCACCGTCCTACGCGGCGGTGCGCGCGCTGGCGAGACGCGAGCCGTACGCAAAAGTTCTGCGCGACATACCGTTTCGGGTGGGTGCGGTGGTGCAGCCGCCGCTGCATTACGCCGACCTGCTGCTGGACGCCGGGTGCAGGGTGGACGTGTGGGAGACCACCTACCTGCACCAGTTGACCGGGCAGCATCCGGTGCTGGATTGGATCACCGGCACGGCGCTGGTCCCGGTGCGCGACCGGCTTGACGACGAGGATTGGGACCGATTCCGCCGGGAACTTGTGCCGCTGCTGCGCGACGCCTATCCGCCGCGCGCGGACGGCACCACCATCTTCCCGTTCCGGCGGGTGTTCATCGTCGCCGAGGTCGGCGGCGCGCGCCGCGCGGCGGGATAGTCGGCGCCGTCACCGCTCGGTGGACCGGCCTTCCTCGATCCCGCGGTCGGCGGCGATCGCCGAGCGCGAGCTGGGCTTCGCGTGGTGAATGTGCTGATAGGTCTCGGTGTACCGCGCCGAGATGCGGGTGCCCGCGAAATCGGAGGGAATGACGTCCCCGGTTCGCTGACGCCAATCATGCAGGCGCACAGCGAGATCGGCGGCGATATCGTCGGCGCCCGGGTCGCCCGCGGCCAGCAGGTTGGTGGTCTCTTCGGGATCGGCGCGCAGGTCGTAGAGTTCGCGCTCCGGGCGCGGCGTTGTGACGTAGGGCGCCACGGCCAACCCCGACGGGCTCTGCTCGATGTCGAGGGGCAGGTCCAAAAGCGGCCGGGGCACGTAGTTCTCGATGTAGCTGTAGTCCTTGGTCCGGATGGCGCGGATCGGGTCGAAGGAATCGTGGTAGGTCTTCGTCGTGTAGACATAGTCACGCGGCGGCCCGGCCGACGAGCCGGAACCCCGCAGCCCGTCGGCGTGCGAGACGCCGTCGACGTCGGCGGGCACCGCGATGCCCAGCAGCCCCAGCAGCGTCGGCACCAGGTCGACGCCGCTGAACAATTCGTCGTACACGCGGCTCCCGCCGGGCCGGCCGGTGGGGGGACGAACGATCAGCCCGATACCGGTTCCGGCGTCGTAGAGCGTGGACTTCGCCCGCGGGAACGCCGGGCCGTGATCGGTGAAGAACACCACCCAGGTCGTGGCGTCGTGCCCTGTTTCGGCAAGCGCGTCCAGCAACCGGCCCACCGCGGCGTCGGCCGTGCTGATCGCCCCGTAGAACGCGGCGAGGTCGTCGCGCACCTCGGGGGTGTCGGGAAGGTACCCGGGCGGGTCGACCCGCGCGCTGTCGGCCGGGACGTATCGCTCCGGTGGATAGGGCCGGTGCGTCTCGAAGAACCCGGCGGTGAGCAAGAAAGGTTGTTGCGCAAGGCTATTCGCGTCGTCACGCAACCACGCCTCGGCCTTGTCCGTGACGTAGTCGCAGTAGGAGTTCGACACGTCAAATTCGTCGAATCCCAACCGCTTCGGGTAAGACGTCTCATGCTGCATACCGAAAAGCGCCGAGTAGTAGCCGGATTCGCCCAGGATCTCCGGGAGGGTCCGCACGCCGTTGCGGTATTCCCAGCCGTGGTGGGCCAAGCCGATGAGGCCGTTGCCCTGCGGGTAGCGGCCGGTGAACAGCGAACCCCGCGACGGCGAACACAGCGGCGCCGTCGCGTGGGCCCGGGTCAACAAGATGCCCTCGGCGGCAAGCTGGTCCAGCCGCGGGCTCGACACGTCGGCGTGGCCGTAGGCGCCGAGGTGCCGCCCCAGGTCGTGCCAGTGCACGATCAGGACGTTGTCCTTCCGGTCGGCTGGCTGGCCCACGCTCGCGCCCGGCGTCACATCCGTCACCTCTTCAACTTGCCTTGCGACGGGCGACGATACCGCAGGCCGGCCGCACGGTCCCGACGCACCGGCGCGTCACGACGTGGCGTCTGGGGTGGGCGCGGCCCAACGGTTCTCGCTGACGAACTCCGACAGTGGGCGCCCGAACGCCCACTGGTCCAGCTCCAAGGCCGGTCGCTCGGGAAACGCGGGCACCGGTCCCAGGCACAGGATGGCGACCGGTTCGGCGCCCGCCGGCAGGTGCAGCAGCGAGGCCAGCCGGGTCGGATCGAACAGCGACACCCACCCCATGCCCAGCCCCTCCGCCCGGGCCGCCAGCCACAGGTTCTGGATGGCGCACGACACCGAGGCGAGGTCCATCTGCGGCAGCGTGCGCCTGCCGAACACGTGCCGCTCGCGGTCGTCGCCCAGCGCGACGACCAGCAGCTCAGCGCACTCGAGGATGCCCTCGACCTTCAGCGCCAGGAACTCCTCGGCCCGTTCCCCGAGGGCGGCGGCGGTCAGCGGACGCTCCTCGTCGACCAGGGCGTGGATGCGCCGCCGCAGCGCGTCGTCGGTGATGCGGATGAAGCGCCACGGCTGCATCAGGCCCACGCTGGGCGCGGCGTGCGCGGCCTGCAACAGCCGCGCCAGCACCTCCTCGGCCACGACGGCGCCCGGCGTGAACCTGCGCATGTCGCGGCGCTCGGAGATCACCCGGTAGACGGCTCGCCGCTCCTCGGGACTGAACGCCTGGTCGGTCATGCCAGCCATCGTAAAAAATCCGCGTTAGCGTAAGTCGTATCGCCGACGGACCTGGCCGACGCCGGAGAAGGGAGTACTTCGTGAAGCCTTCAAACCTGCTCGAGCACCTCGATAACGCGGCCGACTACGGGCAGCCCTATCAAACTCCCGACGGCTACACGGTGATCCCGGTCGGCAAGCCGCTGGGGGTGTTCGTCATCCGCGACGGCGAGGCCACGTGGAAGGCCGCCGTCGACACCGACCGGATCGCCCTGATCGGGGTGCTCACCGGCCTGGTGGCGACGCTGCTCGCCGGGCTGGCGATGCTGCGGCAGCCGCCCTGGCCGCGAATCACCCTCACGGACTGAACGTGACTCCGACCGCGCGGAACACGTATTCGGGTGGCATGGCGAAGGCCAGGGACCGCCGCGGCAGCACGTCCAGCACCTCCTGGGGGATCGCGACCTTGTAGTGCAGCGACAGCTCGCCGGTGAACTTCTCGTCGACCTGTGCCACGTCGACCTCGACCTGCAGCCCGGTCGCGGAGATCTCGACCTTCGCGGCGCCGGTCTGCGGCGCGTCCCACCGCGCGTTGACGGTGGGGCCCGCCAGTCGGGGCAGCATCGACAACGTCGCCAGCGCCCGCTGTGAGGTGAACACCACCGAGCCGGTGTAGCTGGCCACGCCGTGCGGCAACCGCACGCCCGGGATGGCGCCGCTGAAGCGCCGCGTCACCGCGACGTAATCGGCGAGGTACGTCAGGCCTTCGGCTTCAACCTGCGTGTGCAGGTCGTCGGGCAGCTTGCCGATGCCGAACAACTTGCGGACGAAGACGGCCATGCCGCCCAGTATGACTGGGCGGGCAGCGGGCCGTGCGAACCTCACCGCCCGACGGCTGGTATCCGTGGGTCATGACCCGCTTCCGGACCGCCGCGGTCCGCTACCTCGCGCCGCTCGCCGTTGTCGGCTACGCCGTCATGTGGATCGGCTACCTGCGGCACTGGTCCTGGCTGCACGGGATGGACTGGACGCTGCTGAACGCGGCGCGTGGCGCCGCGCACCGGCATCCGGCGTGGGTGGAGGCGTGGCAGTTCGTGTCGGTGTGGCTGGGCCCGCCGCTGTGGCGGCTGGTCGCGCTGGTGGCGGCGGTCGCCGCCCTGGTGCGGCGCAACGTGCGGGCGGCCCTGGTGTTGTTGGCCTGCGGGCCGCTCAACGGACTGGTGACCACCGCGGCCAAGGGTCTGGTGGATCGGCCGCGGCCGCCGACCATGCTGGTCGCCGCGCCCTCGACGTCGTTCCCGTCCGGCCACGCGCTCGAGACGACGGCCGCGCTGCTCGCGCTGGTGTCGTTCCTGCTGCCGTTGCTGAACCGGGCGCTCGGCCGGGTCACGGTGGCGGTGGCGACCGCGGTGGGGCTGGCGGTCGGCGTCTCGCGAGTGGCACTGAACGTGCACTACCCGTCGGACGTGCTGGCCGGGTGGGCGTTGGGGTACCTGTGGTTTTTGTTGTGCTGCGGCATCTTTCGTCCATCGGGGGCGCGCCGGTGGATCGGGCGGACCTGCGCGCGCGCGTTGGTCGCCACCGCGGTGGCGTCGAACGTCGGGTCCTCGATGGTG
>NZ_LZKC01000222.1:0-516 GCF_001672685.1 Mycobacterium sp. E2462 | reverse complement strand
ACGTCGATCAGCACCGTACATGCACCGCACGCACCCTGGTCGCATCCCTTCTTGGTCCCGGTCAGCCCCGCCCGCTCACGCAGCATGTCCAGCAACGACGTGCGGTTGTCCACGGGGACCTCCCGCTGTTCGCCGTTGATCCAAGCCCGCACCACCGCGTCACTGTGCGGCGCGGGGTGAGGGCGCTCGGTGGCGTCGACGCCCGGTCCGGCAGCCACCGCTCCCCCGACCGCCAGCGCGCCCCCCACGAATGTTCTGCGCGTGACGTGCATGCCGCGACTGAATTCCACTTCACCACTGTAGAGCGGATCCAGCACCGGCAGAGGATGCTGGAAGGATGACCGACCTACAGCCGGCGACGGCACGAGCGTTGACCGTCAACGGGCAGTCGCACGCTGTCCACGCTGACGCCGACACCCCGCTGCTCTATGTGCTGCGCAACCATCTCGGCCTCAAGGGCACCCGGTTCGGCTGCGGGTTGAGCCTGTGCGGGGCGTGTTTTGTGCTGGTCGACGG
>NZ_LZKC01000221.1:0-3767 GCF_001672685.1 Mycobacterium sp. E2462 | reverse complement strand
ACGAATGGATCCGCGATTTCTCGTCCTACGAGACGAGCTTCGACGGCGACCTGGTGGACGCCATGAACGCCGCGCTGCTCGCGCTGGATCCCGACGCTCGCACCGTGCCTTACATGCTTTCCGGTGGCACCGATGCGAAAGCGTTCGCCCGCTTGGGAATTCGTTGCTTCGGGTTCAGCCCGTTGCGCCTGCCGCCGGACCTGGATTTCAGCGCGCTGTTCCATGGCGTCGACGAGCGGGTACCCATCGATGCGCTCAGGTTCGGCACCGATGTGCTGGCGCACTTCCTGACACACTGCTAGTTGCGTTTTCGAAAGCAAGCCGATCACCACACGAGAGGACGTCCATGAGCACCGCGCCCGACCCGTACGCTTCGCTGCCGAAGTTGCCGACCTTCACGCTGACCTCCGAGTCCTTGACCGATGGCCAAGCGCTGGCCAACCGGCAAGTCAGCGGGATCATGGGCGCCGGCGGGGAGGACGTCAGCCCGCAGCTGAGCTGGTCGGGATTCCCCGACGAGACCAAGAGTTTCGCGGTCACCGTGTACGACCCCGACGCGCCGACGGCGTCGGGCTTCTGGCATTGGGCGGTGGCCAACCTGCCGGCGAGCGTCACCGAGCTGCCCGCGGGTGCCGGCGACGGCGGCGACCTGCCGGGTGACGCGTTGACGCTGGTGAACGACGCAGGGCAGCGCCGTTACATCGGCGCGGCGCCGCCCGCGGGTCACGGCGCGCACCGCTACTACATCGCCGTGCACGCCGTGGACGTCGAGAAGTTGGACCTGCCCGAGGACGCCAGCCCCGCCTTCCTGGGTTTCAACCTGTTCCAGCATGCGATCGCGCGGGCGGTCATTCACGGCACCTACGAACAGAAGTAGGGCAACGGCCCCGGGCTCTGCTGGAAAGAACCTGGAAGAACATGGAAAAAACGCTGTCTCGGTAACGGTAGCGCTATAAGGGACTGGGTTGTTGTCGGGGGGCGCCGATATCATTCGAACATGAGTTCGACTAATTGCCTCGCCGGCTTGCTGGACCGCTTCGATGCGTTGCACGAGTCGCTCTTCGCGGCGTACGACTCCTTGACGGCCGCGGAACGGCTGGCGGCGCTGGACCGGCTCGAGTTCCTGCATGGGCGGCTGGATGCGCTGATCTATGAGTGGTCCGGCCCGTTGGTGGCTGCGGTCGGGCCGCCGGCGTGACCGTGACGAGCCGCACGGAGATCGCGGCGGACTACGCCGCTCTGCGCGAGGCGATCTCGCGGGTGCAAGGGCACTCCTATGACGGGTTGACCACTCCAGAGCGGCTGCGGCTGTTGGCCCGCATCGAAGGCGAGACGCGCCGCCTGCAAACGCCGACGTATCAGTTGATCAATCAGGTCGCCGAGCGGGCCGACGCGGCGGAGTTGGGCGGGCGGTTGTCGTGGGCGGTGGCCGACCGGCTCCAGATTTCGCGCGTCGAGGCGAGCCGCCGGGTCGCCGAGGCCGCCGCGGTGGGCCCGCGCCGCGCCCTGACCGGCGAACCGCTGCCCCCGCAGCTACCAGCGACGGCGGCGGCCCAGCGCGCGGGGACGCTCGGCGGTGAGCACCTCACGGTCATCCGGCGGTTCTTCGACCAGCTGCCGCACGACGTCGACCTGGAGACCCGGGGGCTGGCCGAGCGCCAACTCGCCGCGCACGCCGCCCAATTCGGCCCCGACCAGCTGACCAAGCTGGCCCAACTCCTGGCCGACTGTCTCAATCCCGACGGTCGCTACACCGACGACGACCGGGCCCGCCGTCGCGGTCTGACCCTGGGCCGCCAACAACCCGACGGCATGACCCGTCTCACCGGCTGGCTCACCCCGGAAGCCCGCGCCACCTGGGAAGTCGTGCTGGCCAAGCTGGCCGCGCCCGGGATGTGCAACCCCGACGACGACGCCCCGACCGTGGACGGCGCCCCGCCAGAACAGGCGGTGCGCCGCGACACCCGTTCGAGCGCCCAGCGCCATCACGACGCCCTGACCGCGGCACTGCGCGCCTTGCTAGCCAGCGGAAAGCTCGGCCAGCACAACGGGTTACCGGCCGCCCTCGTCGTCACCACCACGCTCAAAGACCTCGAGGCCGCCGCCGGTACCGCGCTCACCGGCGGGGCCACCCGGCTACCCATGTCTGACGTCGTCCGCCTGGCCCGCCACGCCCACCACTACCTCGCCATCTTCGACCGCGCGACACCGGTCGCGCTGTACCACACGAAACGCCTCGCCTCGCCCGGGCAACGCCTCGTGCTGCACGCCAAGGATCGCGGCTGCTCACACCCGGGCTGCGACGTCCCCGGCTATCTGTGCGAGGTCCACCACGTCCAGGACTGGGCCCGCACCGGCCGCACCGACATCACCGGACTCACCTTCGCCTGCGGCCCGCACCACCGACTCCTCGAACGCGGCTGGACCACCCGCCGCCGCGCCAACGGCGATACCGAGTGGATCCCGCCGCCCCACCTCGACCGCGGCCAACCCCGCACCAACACCCACCACCACCCCGAGAACCTCCTGGCCGAGGAGGGCGCCACCGAGGAGGACCGCGAGGAAGGAGCGGCTTAACCCGCCCCGCGGGGTTTGGGGGCGGCGGAGCCGACCGCGTCCTGCAGCGACGCGAACCCTCCCTCGCGCAGCCGGCGCGCGATGCCGTCGTGAATCTCCTTGGCCCACAGACCGCCTCCGTAGACGAAGCCGGTGTAACCCTGCAACAGCGTGGCGCCCGCGGTGATGCGCTCCCAGGCGTCGTCGGCCGTCTCGATGCCCCCGACGCTGATCAGCACCAGGCGGCCCCCGACGCGGTCGTAGAGGCGGCGCAGCACCTCGACGGCGCGCCGCGCGACCGGGGGACCGGAGACACCCCCGGCGCCGAGCCCGTCCGCGCCGGCCGTGATCAGCCCCTGGCGGGACACGGTCGTATTCGTCGCGACGATGCCGGCCAGGCCCAGTTCGAGGGCCAGATCGGCGACGTCGTCGACATCGGAGTCCGACAGGTCCGGCGCGATCTTCACCAACACCGGCGTCGTCGTCTCCGCCAGGACGCCCGACAGGATGGGGCGCAGCGACTCGACGGCCTGTAGGTCGCGCAGACCGGGCGTGTTCGGCGAGCTGACGTTCACCACCAGATAGGACGCCAGCGGTCCGACCAGCCGGGCGCTCGCCCGGTAGTCGTCGACGGCATCGGCCGCCGCGGTGGTCTTGGTTTTGCCGATGTTCACGCCGATCGGCACGTCGGGCTCGTGGCGCGCCAGTCGCATCGCCAGGGCTCCGGCTCCCAGGTTGTTGAAGCCCATCCGGTTCAACAGCGCCCGGTCGGCGGCCAGCCGGAACATGCGGGGAGCCGGATTGCCCGGCTGTGGGGAAGCGGTGACGGTCCCGATCTCGGCGTAACCGAAACCCAGCGCCCCCCAGGTGCGCAGGCCCAACCCGTCCTTATCGAAACCGGCGGCCAACCCCAACGGTCCCGGGAATCGCACCCCGAACACGGTGCTGGCCAGCACCGGGTCGGTCGGGCCGAGCCGGCCGCGCAATAACCGGCGCAGCGCCGCCACCGCGGTGACGGCGCGCAGCGCGGCGAAGACCACCGTATGAATGCGCTCGGGCGGAACGAGAAAGAACAACCGCCGCAGCAGGCCGTAGACCCGGTGACCGCCGTTGCCCGGTTGGCCGCCGGTCACAGTTCCGGCTGATCCGGGCGTCGACTGTCGATGCGGGTCTTCTTGCGACGCAACAAGACTCGTCGGCTACCGTCGTTG
>NZ_LZKC01000220.1:0-11465 GCF_001672685.1 Mycobacterium sp. E2462 | reverse complement strand
TGCCTGGCGCCGGGCGTTCATGGACCTAGAGCCTACGAGAGCCGACCAGGCGGGCGACGTCGACCATCGCCGAGGTGATCTGGTCGATCTCGGCGGGCTCGCAGACGTAGGGCGGCATGGCGTAGACGAGGTTGCGGAACGGGCGCAGCCAGACGCCGCGGTCCAACGCCGCCGGGGTGGCGGCGGCCAGGTCGACGGGCTGGTCGCATTCGACGACGCCGATGGCGCCACAGACCCGCACGTCGGTGACCCCGGGCAACGCCCGGGCCGGTGCCAGCCCGGCGGTCAGGCCGGCCGCGATGTCGGCGACGCGGGCCCGCCAGTCCTGGGCGAGCAGCAGCTCGACGCTGGCCACCGAGACGGCGCAGGCCAGCGGGTTGGCCATGAACGTAGGCCCGTGCATGAGCGCCCCGGCCTCGCCGGTGCTGATGGTGTGGGCGATCTCGGCGGTGCACAGCGTGGCGGCCATGCTCAGGTAGCCGCCGGTGAGCGCCTTGCCCACGCACATGATGTCGGGGCTCACCGCCGCGTGGTCGGCGGCGAACAGCTCGCCGGTGCGGCCGAAGCCGGTGGCGATCTCGTCGAACACCAGCAGGACGTCATGGCGCCGGCAAACGTCGCGCAGGTCGCGCAGGTACTGGGGATCGTGAAAGCGCATGCCGCCGGCGCCCTGGACCACCGGCTCGACGATGACGGCGGCCAGCTCGTCGGCGTGCTCGGCCAGCTGCGCCTCGAACGCCGCGCTGTAGGCGGGGTCGTAGTGTCGCGGCACCTGCGGGGCGAACAGCTGGCGGGCCAGGATGTCGGTCCACAGCGAGTGCATGCCACCGTCGGGGTCGCACACGCTCATCGGCGTGAAGGTGTCGCCGTGGTAGCCGCCGCGCCACGTCATCAGCCGGTGCTTGCCCGGCCGGCCGCGGCTGCGCCAGTACTGCAGCGCCATCTTCACCGCGACCTCGACCGACACCGACCCGGAGTCGCTGAAGAACACCGTTTCCAACCCGGCCGGCGTGATCTGCACCAACAGCTGCGCCAGCCGGGCCGCCGGTTCGTGGGTCAAGCCGCCGAACATGACGTGGTTCATCGCGGCGAGCTGGGCCGTCATCGCTGCGTCCAGCACCGGGTGGCCGTGGCCGTGGATCGCGGTCCACCAGGAGCTCATCGCGTCCAGCGCCTCGACCGGCCGCCCGTCGCGGATCAGCGTCAGCCAGGGGCCGTGGGCGGCGACGGCGACGACGGGCGCGACGGCCTCGGCGCCGATCGTGCTGTAGGGGTGCCACAGGTGCGCGGCGTCGATCGCGCTGATCTGCTCGGGCGTCAGCCCGGCCCTCGCCGCCGGCATAGTGATCGAGCGTAGGACAGCCGGAGTCGCGCGAACGCCGCCCATCGGGAAGCATGGAATCCCATGGCCACGCCGCAGCAGCCCGACGACCCCGGCGCGAGGCCGCCGTCGAACGCCGTCAACGACGCCCCGGTGGCGGACTACGACGACGAAGCGCCGCGGGTGCTGCGGGTGCGGCTGGTGCCCTGGGACGTCGTGTGCACGGTGGTGCTGTCCGCCCTGCTGGTGGTGCTGGCCACGGCGACGACCTGGCCGTCGCGGCTGTTCGGCTTCCTCGCCAACGTCTGCGAGGGGGACACCTGCGGGCCCGTGCCGTTCGGGATCGACTACTACATCCACCCGGTGGTGTGGGGCGGCATCGGCGCGGCCATCGCGGCCGTGGTGGTGGGCCCGCTGGTGTCCATCCTGAAGGGTTGGTACATGTCGTTCTGGCCGGTGCTGGCCCTCGCGATCGTCATGGTGAGCTCGGTCGCCGGGGCCGTCCTGACGATATTCAGCGAACGTTACTGGGCCTGACCCGCTTCGTCGCCGACCGCCCGTCGAGCGGTTGTGACCGCGTCCCGCTGAGACCGAAATCACAACGCTGAGGCGGTGATTGACCGCGCCCGTCACCGTCCGGTCACGTTCCGACAAAAAATGCCCTTGGTCCCTGGCGGCTAACTCGGTCTGTTGTCAAAGTGGCAATTGTGACTGATGTGAATGAAGCGGTCCCCCGCGTCATCCACGTCCGCAAGCGTCACGACGGTGATCGGGCCCGGCGCAGGGGCCGGTGCCGGTCGTGAACCGGGGGCGGAGGCGCGAAGTCACCGCGCCGAAGCCCAACGAGCCCCGAGAGGCCTGAACGAACATGAAACGCATCTCCGCCTTCGCGATCGGCTTGGCCATCCTGGCGGGGCCGGTGGCCGCCCCGGTCATCGCGGCCGCCGACCCGGGTGCCCGATCCATGGACTACCAGCAGGCCACCGACGTGGTGATCGCGCGCGGCCTTTCGCAGCGCGGCGTGCCGTTCTCGTGGGCCGGCGGCGGGGTGAACGGCCCCAGCCGCGGCACCGGCACCGGGATCAACACGGTCGGCTTTGACGCCTCGGGCCTGATGCAGTACGCCTACGCGGGCGCCGGCATCAAGCTGCCGAGGTCGTCGGGCGCCATCTACCGGGCCGGTCAGAAGATCCTCCCGCAGCAGGCGCACAAGGGTGACCTGATCTTCTACGGCCCCGACGGCACTCAGAGCGTCTCGATGTACCTCGGCAACAATCAGATGCTCGAGGTCGGCGACGTCGTCCAGGTGTCCCCGGTGCGTGCCGCCGGCATGACGCCGTATCTGGTGCGGGTGTTGGGCGCGCAGTCGGCGGCGGTGCCGCAGGCGCCCGCGCAGCAGACGCCCGCCCAGCAGGTTCCGACGCAGCAGACGCCCGGCCAGCAGGTGCCCGCCCAGCAGGCCCCGCTGCAGCAGGCCCCGCTGCAGCAGGCGCCGGTCCAGCAGGTCCCGACGCAGCAGTCCCCGCTGCAGCAGGCACCGGTCCAGCAGGTCCCCGCCCAGCAGGCCCCGTTGCAGCAGGCCCCGGTCCAGCAGGTCCCGACGCAGCAGGCCCCGTTGCAGCAAGCCCCGGTCCAGCAGTCCCCGTTGCAGCAAGCCCCGGTCCAGCAGTCCCCGTTGCAGCAGGCCCCGGTCCAGCAGCTGCCCGCCCAGCAGGCCCCGCTGCTACCGCTGCCGGCTCAACAGTCCCCGCTGCAATCCGGGATCAACACCGCCCGCTGACCCTCCACGTCGGCAACCGATCACCCGTCGCTTGACCCCGGTCGGCGCCGGCGGTACTCAGTGCCCCACAGAGGAGCACTCCGCCGCCGCGCGCTGCCAGGAGCCGAGCGGCGGGTTTCGGTAAATTAGCGGTCGATCATGCTGACCCTGTCCCCGCCTCCCACGCCGCTCACCGCCGCGGAAACGGGCGCGCCCGCGGCGGACACCGCGGCGCCGCGGGGGTTCTACCGCTATGACCTCGACGGGCTGCGCGGCATCGCGATCGCCCTCGTCGCCGTCTTCCATGTCTGGTTCGGGCGGGTGTCCGGCGGCGTCGACGTCTTCCTCGCGCTGTCCGGTTTCTTCTTCGGCGGCAAGATCCTGCGCGCCGCGTTGAACCCGGCCGTCACCCTGTCGCCGCCGGCCGAGGTGGTCCGCCTGGTCCGCCGCCTGGTCCCCGCGCTGGTCGTCGTGCTGGCCGGGTGCGCCGTGCTGACCATCCTGGTCCAACCGGAGACCCGGTGGGAGACGTTCGCCGACCAGAGCCTGGCCAGCCTCGGCTACTACCAGAACTGGGAACTGGCCAACAGCGCCTCGGACTACCTGCGGGCCGGGGAGGCCGTCAGCCCGCTGCAGCACATCTGGTCGATGTCGGTACAGGGCCAGTTCTATGTCAGCTTCCTGCTGCTGATCGCCGCGTGCGCCTATCTATTCCGCCGGCCGCTGGGCGCCCACTTGCGCGGCCTGTTCCTGGGGCTGCTGTCCGCGCTGACGCTGGCCTCCTTCGCGTACGCGATCCTGGCCCACCAGCACGACCAGGCGGCGGCGTACTACAACACCTTCGCCCGCGGCTGGGAACTCCTGCTGGGTGCCCTGGTCGGGGCGCTGGTCCCCCACATCCGCTGGCCGGCCTGGCTGCGCGCGACGTTGGCGACGCTGGCGCTGGCCGCGATCCTGGGGTGCGGCGCCCTGATCGACGGCGTGCAGCAGTTCCCCGGTCCCTGGGCCCTGGTCCCCGTCGGCGCCACGGTCCTGATGATCTTGGCGGGCGCCAACCTGGGCACCGGGCCCGACGCCGCCGAGCGGATGCCGCTGCCCAACCGGTTGCTCGCGACGCGGCCGCTGGTGGCGTTGGGCGCGATGGCGTACTCGCTGTACCTATGGCACTGGCCGCTGCTGATCTTCTGGTTGTCCTTCACCGGTCACCGGCATGCGAACCTCGTCGAGGGCGCGGCGGTGCTGCTCATCTCGGGCGTGCTGGCCTACCTGACCACCAGGCTCGTCGAGGACCCGTTGCGCTACCGCGCGTCGGCGAAGTCGTCCGCCCCGGTACCCGCGGTGCCCGTTCCCTGGCTGGTGCGCCTGCCGCGACCGACGCTGGCGCTGGGCACCGCGATCGCCCTGCTCGGCGTCACCCTGACCGCCACCTCGTTCACCTGGCGCCAGCACGTCACCGTCCTGCGGGCGGCCGGCAAGGAGCTCAGCGTCCTCAACCCGCAGGACTATCCCGGCGCCCGGGCGCTCACCGAGCACGTGCGGGTGCCGTCGCTGCCGATGCGTCCCAGCGTCCTGGAGATCAAGCAGGACCTGCCCGCGTCCACGCGGGACGGCTGCATCAGCGACTTCGTCAACCCGGCCGTGGTCAACTGCACGTACGGCGACGTGACGGCCGACCGGACCATCGCGCTGGCGGGCGGCTCGCACGCCGAACACTGGCTGCCCGCCCTGGACCTGCTGGGCAAGCTGCACCAGTTCAAGGTCGTCACGTATCTGAAGATGGGCTGCCCGCTGTCCACCGAGGAAGTCCCGTTGATCATGGGCAATAACGCCGCCTACCCGCAGTGCCGCGAGTGGGTGCAGCGAACGATGGCCAAGTTGGTCAACGACCACCCCGATTTCGTGTTCACCACCTCCACCCGGCCGTGGAACATCAAGCCCGGCGACGTGATGCCGGCGACCTACATCGGGATCTGGCAGACGTTCTCCGACAACAACATTCCCGTCCTGGCGATGCGGGACACGCCGTGGCTGGTGCGCAACGGCAAGCCGCTGGACCCGGCCGACTGCCTGGCCAAGCGCGGCAATTCCCAGTCGTGCGGGGTGAAGCGCTCCGAGGTGTTGGCCGACCACAACCCCACCGTCGATTTCGTCCCGCAGTTCCCGTTGCTCAAGCCGCTGGACATGTCCGACGCCATCTGCCGAGCCGACGAATGCCGCGCCGTGGAGGGCAACATCCTCATCTATCACGGCGCCCACCACCTGTCCCCCACCTACGTGCGCACCATGACCGGCGAACTCGGCCGGCAGCTCGCCGCGGCCACCGGGTGGTGGTGACCAGCCGCGGCGGCGGTGTGGCCGGATCGACAGGGACGCGCGGCGTGAGCGTTCGTGGCCGCCGGAAAGCGCGGATAAGGTCATATGGTGCCGACCAACAATCACGCTTCAGAAACAGGCGTTGCCGGTGACAGGCCAAGACTCGCCACCGTGTGGCCGGGGAACCCCTATCCACTCGGGGCCTCCTATGACGGCGCCGGCACGAACTTCTCGTTGTTCTCCGAGATCGCCGAGAGGGTCGAGCTGTGCCTGATCGACGACCAGGGCGACGAGGCGCGAATCCCCCTGGACGAGGTGGACGGTTACGTCTGGCACGCGTATCTGCCCAATATCACGCCCGGCCAGCGGTACGGCTTCCGCGTGTACGGCCCGTTCGACCCCGCGGCCGGCCACCGCTGCGACCCGAGCAAGCTACTGCTCGACCCGTACGGCAAGGCGTTTCACGGCGAATTCCAGTTCGGCCAGGCGTTGTTCTCCTACGACATGGGCGCGGTGCGGGCCGGCGGTGACGACGCCGACCCCGGCACACCGCCGATGGTCGACTCGCTGGGCCACACCATGACCAGCGTCGTGAGCAACCCGTTCTTCGACTGGGGGTCCGACCGGGCGCCGCTGACCCCCTACCACGAGACGGTCATCTACGAGGCCCACGTCAAGGGCATGACCCAGACGCACCCCGCCGTGCCCGAGGAGCTGCGGGGCACCTACGCCGGGTTGGCCCATCCCGCCGTCATCGAGCACCTCAAGTCGCTCAACGTGACGGCGTTGGAACTGATGCCGGTGCACCAATTCATGCACGACTCGCGGCTGCTGGACCTTGGCTTGCGAAATTACTGGGGCTACAACACCTTTGGCTTCTTCGCCCCGCACAACCAGTACGCCGCCAACCGCAATTCCAGCGTGGCCGAGTTCAAGTCCATGGTGCGCAGCCTGCACGAGGCCGGCATCGAGGTCATCCTCGACGTCGTCTACAACCACACCGCCGAGGGCAACCACCTGGGCCCCACCATCAATTTCCGGGGCATCGACAACGCCGCGTACTACCGGCTGGTGGACAGCGACCTGCGCCGCTACCGGGATTACACGGGCACGGGCAACAGCTTGAACCCGCGACACCCGCACGTCCTGCAGCTCATCATGGACTCGCTGCGCTACTGGGTGACCGAGATGCACGTCGACGGATTTCGTTTCGACCTGGCCGCCACGCTGGCGCGCGAGCTGCACGACGTCGACCGGTTGAGCGCCTTTTTCGATCTGGTGCAACAGGATCCGATCGTCAGTCAGGTCAAATTGATCGCCGAGCCGTGGGACGTCGGCGAAGGCGGATATCAGGTCGGCAATTTCCCGGGTTTGTGGACCGAGTGGAACGGGAAGTATCGCGATACTGTGCGCGACTACTGGCGGGGCGAGCCCGCAACTCTTGGCGAGTTCGCTTCCCGGCTGACCGGGTCGTCGGACCTCTACGAGGCGACCAGCCGGCGGCCCAGCGCCAGCATCAACTTCGTCACGGCGCACGACGGGTTCACCCTCAACGATCTCGTGTCCTACAACGAGAAGCACAACATGGCCAACGGCGAGGACAACCGCGACGGGGAGAGCCACAACCGCTCCTGGAACTGCGGTGTCGAGGGGCCCACCGACGATCCGGAGGTGCTGGACCTGCGGGGCCGCCAGATCCGCAACTTCTGGGCCACCCTGATGCTCAGCCAGGGTACGCCGATGATCGCCCACGGCGACGAGTTCGGGCGCACCCAGCAGGGCAACAACAACGTCTACTGCCAAGACTCCGAATTGTCATGGATGGACTGGTCTTTGGTGGACAAGAACGCCGAGCTGCTCGCCTTCGCGCGCAAGGTGACCGCGCTGCGCAAGAGGCATCCGGTGTTTCGCCGCCGCAGGTTTTTCGACGGCAAACCGATCCGCACCGGCGACGAGGTGCGTGACATCGCCTGGCTGACACCCGACGGCCAGGAGATGACGCCCGACGACTGGAACAAGAGTTTTCACATGTGCGTCGCGGTGTTCCTCAATGGCGAGGCCATCACCGCGCCGAACGCGCGGGGTGAGCGGGTCGTCGACGACTCGTTCCTGTTGTGTTTCAACGCCCACGCCAAGGATATGGAATTCGCCATCCCGCACGACGACTATGCCCAGGAGTGGACCGTGGAGTTGGACACCAACGAGCCCGCCGGCGGCGCCAACCGCGTGGTGGCGGCCGACGAGACCATGACCGTACCGGCGCGCTCGGTGCTCGTTTTGCGTAAGACCCTGTGACGCATGGTATCTCAGATAGTTTCGACCTACCGGTTGCAGCTGCGCGGGGCGTCCAGCGGGTTCGGTTTCACCTTCTCCGACGCCGAGAAGCTGCTGGACTACCTCGATGAACTCGGGGTGAGCCACCTCTACCTGTCGCCGATCATCACGCCGGTCCGCGGGTCCACCCACGGCTACGACGTGGCGGACCCCACCAGCGTGTCCGACGAGATCGGCGGCGCCGACGGCCTGGCGCGACTGTCGGCGGCGGCGCAGGCCCGCGGCATGGGCCTGGTCGTCGACATCGTGCCCAACCACGTCGGCGTCGACCAGCCCCAACAGAACCCGTGGTGGTGGGACGTCCTGCGCAACGGCCGCTCGTCGCAGTACGCGACGTTCTTCGACATCGATTGGGACCTCGACGACGAGGGCCGAATCGTGTTGCCCGTCTTGGGTTCCGACGACGACGTCGCCGACCTGACCGTCGACGGCGACCTGCTGCGGTTGGGCGACCTGGCGTTCCCCATCGCCGACGGCACCGGTGCGGGCACCGGGCCGCAGGTGCACGATCGCCAGCACTATCGGCTGGTCGGCTGGCGCAACGGCGTCTGCGGGTATCGCCGGTTCTTCTCCATCACCTCGCTGGCCGGGCTGCGCCAGGAGGACAAGGCGGTGTTCGACGCCAGCCACGCCGAGGTGGCCCGGTGGTTCGCCGAGGGCCTGGTCGACGGGCTGCGCATCGACCACCCCGACGGGTTGTCCGACCCCTGCGGCTACCTGGCGTGGCTGCGCGAGCTGGTCGGCCCGCAGGCTTGGATCGTCATCGAGAAGATCCTGGCCGTCGACGAGGCGCTGGAACCGACCCTGCCCGTGGGCGGCACCACCGGCTACGACGTGCTGCGGGAAGTGGGCGGCCTGTTCGTGGACCCGTCCGGGGCGCCGGCGTTGACCGAGCTGGTCGAGACGGCGGGCCCGGCGTACGACACGATGCCCGCGCGGTTGGCCGAGTTAAAGATCCGGGCGGCCACGGTGACGCTCGCCAGCGAGCTGGCCAGGCTGCGCCGGGCCGTCGTCGCCGCGGCGGGCACCGATGACCCGCTGCTGCCCGAGGCCGTGGCGGCGCTGCTCACCCACATCGGGGTCTATCGGTCCGACTACCCGTCCCTGGCGGCCATCCTGCCCACGGCGTTGGCGAATACCCAAGCGGCGCAACCGGAATTGGGCCCCGCGCTGGAGGTGCTGGCGGCCGCGCTGGCGCACGGCGGTGAGCCCGCCACGCGGCTGCAGCAACTGTGCGGCGCCGTCACCGCCAAGGCGGTCGAGGACTGCATGTTCTACCGCGACGCGCGGCTGGTCTCCCTCAACGAGGTCGGCGGTGAGCCGCACCGCTTCGGCGTCGGCGCGGCCGAGTTTCACCACAGCGCCGCCACCCGCGTCCACAACTGGCCGCAGGCGATGACGACGCTGACCACCCACGACACCAAGCGCGGCGAAGACGTGCGCGCCCGCATCGGCGTGCTGTCCCAGGTGCCGTCGTTGTGGACCGAGTTCGTCGCGCGGTGGGAGGCCGCCGCCCCTTCCCCGGACCCGTCGACGGGACAGTTCCTGCTGCAGAACATCTTCGGGGTGTGGCCGGTGTCCGGTGAGGTCACCGACGAGCTGCGCGAGCGGCTGCACGCGTACACCGAGAAGGCCATCCGGGAGGCCGCCGCGCACACCACGTGGAACGACCCGGACGCCGCGTTCGAGGGCGCGACGCACCAATGGCTGGACAACGTGCTCGACGGGCCGGTGGCCGGACAGCTCACCGAGCTTGTCGCGCAACTTAATCCGCACGCCGCCAGCGATGCGCTCGGGCAGAAGCTGTTGGCGCTGACGGTGCCCGGCATTCCCGACGTCTACCAGGGCACCGAGCTGTGGGACGACAGTCTGGTGGATCCCGACAACCGCCGGGAGGTCGACTACGCGACCCGCCGCGCCGCGTTGCAAGCGTTGGAGCACCCCAAGATCCGGGTTGTCACCACCGCGCTGCGGGTGCGCAAGGCGCGGCCGGACACCTTCCTGCACGGCGCCTACACCCCGGTCCTGGCCGACGGCGACGCCGCCGACCACGTGGTGGCGTTCCGCCGCGGCGACGACGTCCTGGTCGCGGTGACCCGCTGGACCGTGCGGCTGGCCGAAACCGGTTGGGGCAACACCGTCGTGCCGGTTCCCGAGGGGCGTTGGACCGACGCGCTGACCGGTTCCATGGTGAGCGGACCGACCGCGGCCGCCCAGCTCTTCGGAGAGCTGCCCGTCGTCTTACTGGAGCGCAGCCATGACTGACTTTCGCGTGTGGGCACCCAAACCGGAGCGGGTCCGCGTCGACGTCGAGGGGCAGGTCCATCCGATGACCCGCTCGGAGGACGGCTGGTGGCACGCCGCGGTGGACGCCGCGCCGGAGGCACGCTACGGCTTCCTGCTGGACGACGACACCACCGTGCTGCCCGACCCTCGATCGGCCCGGCAACCCGATGGCGTGCACGAGCGTTCGCAACTGTGGCAGCCCAGCCACGCCTGGACCGACGGCGACTGGGCCGGCCGGTCGCTTGAGAACGCGGTGATCTACGAGCTGCACCTGGGCACCTTCACCGACGCCGGTACCTTCGACGCCGCCATCGAAAAGCTGGACTACCTGGTGGATTTGGGTGTCGACTTCGTCGAGCTGATGCCGGTGAACTCCTTCGCCGGCACCCACGGCTGGGGTTACGACGGGGTTCTGTGGTACAGCGTGCACGAACCCTACGGCGGCCCGGACGGCCTGGTCCGATTCGTCGACGCCTGCCACGCGGCGGGCCTGGGTGTGCTGATCGATGCGGTGTTCAACCACCTCGGCCCGTCGGGCAACTACCTGCCCAAGTTCGGGCCCTACCTGTCGTCGGCCAGCAACCCGTGGGGCGAGGGCATCAACATCGCCGACGCCTATTCCGACGAGGTGCGCCGCTACATCATCGGGTGCGCGTTGCGTTGGATGCGGGTCTTCCACGCCGACGGCCTGCGGCTGGACGCCGTGCACGCCTTGGTGGACACCACCGCCATCCACATCCTGGAGGAGTTGGCCGCCGAAACCGAGCACCTGGCACAGGAAGTGGGCCGCCCGCTGTCGTTGATCGCCGAAAGCGACCTCAACGATCCGCGGCTGATCACCGCCCGCGAGCGCGGCGGCTACGGCCTGACCGCGCAATGGGCCGACGACATCCACCACGCCATCCACACCGCGGTGTCGGGGGAACGCCAGGGCTATTACGGCGACTTCGGGTCGCTGGCCACGCTGGCGAAAACGTTGCGCCACGGCTTCTTTCACGCGGGTACCTACTCGTCGTTCCGGCACCGGCGGCACGGCCGTCCGATCGACACTTCGGAAGGCTCCGGGATTCCGGCCACCCGCCTGGTCGCCTACACCTGCACCCACGACCAGGTGGGCAACCGCGCGCTCGGCGATCGGCCGTCACAGAACCTGACGGGAGGCCAGCAGGCAATCAAGGCCGCGTTGGCGCTCGCGACCCCTTTCACCGCAATGCTTTTCATGGGTGAGGAGTACGGGGCCTCCACACCGTTCCAGTTCTTCAGCTCGCACCCGGAGCCGGAGTTGGCGAAGGCCACCGCCGAAGGTCGCAAGGCGGAATTCGCCGAACACGGGTGGGACGCCGACGAGATCCCCGACCCGCAGGACCCGCAGACGTTCGCCAACTCCAAACTCAACTGGGATGAGGTGGACTCGGGTGAGCACGGCCGGGTGCACCGCTTCTACCGCGAGCT
>NZ_LZKC01000219.1:0-12973 GCF_001672685.1 Mycobacterium sp. E2462 | reverse complement strand
CAAGCTGGACTACCAGCCCATCGCCGACGAGATCCGGGCCGCCATCGCCGTGCGACACGGGGTGACCATCCGCGACCTGCTGCTGGTGCAGGCCGGGAGCATCCCCCGGACTTCCAGCGGCAAGATCGGCCGTCGCGCCTGCCGCGCCGCCTACCTCGACGGCAGCTTGCGCAGCGGCGTCGGTTCCCCCGACACCTTCGCCAAAGCAACAGACTGAATCCAGGAACCATGGCTGACACAGACGAACCCCAGGAGAACCGGGCCGCCAACAAGACCGACCTGACCGTCCCCGAGATGCGCGAATGGCTGCGCAATTGGGTGGGCAAGGCCGTCGGCAAGTCGCCGGACGAGATCGACGAGTCGGTCCCGATGGTCGAGCTGGGCCTGTCGTCGCGCGACGCCGTGGCGATGGCCGCCGACGTCGAGGACCTCACCGGCGTCACCCTGTCCGTCGCGGTGGCATTCCAGCACCCGACCATCGAGTCGCTGGCCACCCGCATCGTCGAGGGCGAGCCGGAGGCCGACACCTCGGGCGACGACGTCTCGGATTGGACCCGCAACGGCCCCGCCGAACGCGTCGACATCGCGATCGTCGGGCTGTCGACCCGGCTGCCCGGCGACATGAACAGCCCCGACGAGACGTGGCAGGCGCTGCTGGAGGGCCGCGACGCCATCACCGACCTGCCCGAGGGCCGCTGGGCGGAATTCCTGGCCGAGCCGCGGCTGGCCGAGCGGGTCGAGGCGGCCCGCACCCGGGGTGGCTACCTCTCCGACATCAAGGGCTTCGACTCCGAGTTCTTCGCGGTCGCCAAGACCGAAGCCGACAACATCGACCCCCAGCAGCGGCTGGCGCTGGAGCTCACCTGGGAGGCGCTCGAGCACGCCCGCATCCCCTCGTCCAGCCTGCGCGGCGAGTCCGTCGGCGTCTACGTCGGCGTCTCCAACAACGACTACAGCTTCCTGGCGGTCTCGGACCCCACGATCGCGCACCCCTACGCCATCACCGGCACGGCCACCTCGATCATCGCCAACCGGGTGTCCTACTTCTACGACTTCCGCGGCCCGTCGGTCGCCGTCGACACCGCCTGCTCCAGCTCGCTGGTCGCGATGCACCAGGCCGTGCAGGCGCTGCGAAACCACGAGGCCGACGTCGCGGTGGCCGGCGGCGTGAACGCGCTGATCACCCCCGTGGTGACGCTCGGCTTCGACGAGATCGGCGCCGTGCTCTCCCCGGACGGCCGGATCAAGTCGTTCTCCTCCGACGCCGACGGCTACACCCGCTCCGAGGGCGGCGGCATGCTGGTGCTCAAGCGGGTCGACGACGCCCGCCGCGACGGTGACCAGATCCTGGCCGTCATCGCGGGCAGCGCGGTCAACCACGACGGCCGGTCCAACGGCCTGATCGCCCCGAACCAGGACGCGCAGGCCGACGTGCTGCGCCGCGCCTACAAGGACGCCGGCATCGACCCGCGCACCGTCGACTACATCGAGGCGCACGGCACCGGCACCGTCCTGGGCGACCCGATCGAGGCCGAGGCCCTGGGCCGCGTCGTCGGCCGGGGCCGCCCCGCCGACCGTCCTGCGCTGCTCGGCGCCGTCAAGACCAACGTCGGGCACCTGGAGTCCGCGGCCGGCGCGGCCAGCATGGCCAAGGTGGTGCTGGCGCTGCAGCACGACAAGCTGCCGCCGTCGATCAACTTCGCCGGGCCCAGCCCCTACATCGACTTCGACGCGCAGCGGCTCAAGGTCGTCGACCAGGCCACCGATTGGCCGCGGTACGGCGGGTACGCGCTGGCCGGGGTCTCCAGCTTCGGCTTCGGTGGCGCCAACGCGCACCTGGTGGTGCGCGAGGTGCTGCCCCGCGACGTCATCGAGAAGGAGGCGCCCGAACCCGAACCGAGCGCCGCCGACGCGGTGCCCGCCGCCGAGGCGCCCGGCGGCGAGAGCCACGCGCTGCGCTTCGACGACTTTGGCAACATCATCCCGGACCCCGCCGCGCCGGAGGAGGACGACTACGAGCTGCCCGGCCTCACCGACGAGGCGTTGCGCTTGCGGGAGATCGCGCTGGAGGAGCTCGCAGCGCAGGAGGCCGAACAGCCGACCAAGCCGCTGATCCCGCTCGCCGTGTCGGCGTTCCTCACCTCCCGCAAGAAGGCCGCCGCCGCCGAGCTGGCCGACTGGATGGAAAGCCCGGAGGGGCAGGCGTCGTCGCTGGAGTCGATCGGCCGCGCGCTGTCGCGGCGCAACCACGGCCGCTCCCGCGCCGTGGTGCTGGCCCACGACCACGAGGAGGCCATCAAGGGCCTGCGCGCTGTCGCCGAGGGCAAGCAACGGCCGGGCGTCTTCAGCGCCGACGGACCCGTCACCAGCGGACCGGTCTGGGCGATGGCCGGCTTCGGCGCCCAGCACCGCAAGATGGGCAAGAGCCTGTACCTGCGCAACGAGGTCTTCGCGGAGTGGATCGAGAAGGTCGACGCGCTGATCCAGGACGAGCGCGGCTACTCGGTGCTCGAACTGATCCTCGACGACTCGCACGAGTACGGCATCGAGACGTCCAACGTCGTCATCTTCGCGATCCAGATCGCGCTGGGCGAGCTGCTCAAGCACCACGGCGCCAAGCCCGCCGCGGTGATCGGGCAGTCCCTGGGTGAACCCGCGTCCGCCTACTTCGCCGGCGGGCTGTCGCTGGCCGACGCCGCCCGGGTCATCGCGTCCCGCTCGCACCTGATGGGCGAGGGCGAGGCGATGCTGTTCGGCGAGTACATCCGGTTCATGGCGCTCGTCGAGTACTCCGCCGACGAGCTCAAGACGGTGTTCGCCGACTTCCCCGGCCTGGAGGTGTGCGTCTACGCGGCGCCCACCCAGACCGTCATCGGCGGGCCACCCGAGCAGATCGACGCCATCGTCGCCCGGGCCGAGGCCGAGGGCCGCTTCGCCCGCAAGCTGCAGACCAAGGGCGCCGGCCACACCTCGCAGATGGACCCGCTGCTCGGCGAGTTCTCCGCGGAGCTGCAGGGCATCGAGCCGCGCACGCCCACCGTGGGCATCTTCTCGACCGTGCACGAGGGCACCTACATCAAGCCCGACAGCGAGCCGATCCACGACGTCGCCTACTGGGTCAAGGGGATGCGGCACTCGGTGTACTTCACGCACGGGGTCCGCAACGCCGTCGACAGCGGCTACACCACCTTCCTGGAGCTCGCGCCGAACCCGGTGGCGCTGATGCAGATCGGCCTGACCACCGCCGCCGCGGGGCTGCCCGACGCGCAGCTGATCGCCACGCTGGCCCGCAAGCAGGACGACGTCGAGTCGATGATCTCGGCGATGGCCCAGCTGTACGTGCACGGCCACGACCTGGACATCTGGACGCTGTTCAGCAAGGCCGCCGGGCCGCAGGACTACGCCAACATCCCGCCGACCCGCTTCAAGCGCAAAGAGCACTGGCTGAACGTCAACTTCGCGCAGGGCGCCAGCTCGGTCATCATGCCGGGGGCGCACGTCGCGCTGCCCGACGGCCGCCACGTGTGGGAGTACAACCCGCGCGGCCTGGTTGACCTGGGCGCGCTGGTGAAGGCCGCTGCCGCCGAGGTGCTGCCCGACGCGCAGCTGACCGCCGCCGAGCAGCGCGCGACGCCCGGCGAGGGCGCCCGGCTGGTGACGACGCTGACCCGGCATCCGGGCGGCGCGTCGGTCCAGGTGCACGCCCGCATCGACGAATCGTTCACGCTCGTCTACGACGCGCTGGTCACCCGCGGCGGCTCGCAGGCGGTGCTGCCGGTGGCCGTCGGCGCGGGCGCGGCGATCGCGGCCCCCGTCGACGGCCTGGCCGCCGGTGGCGACGCGCCGGCCGAGCAGGCGGACGCCGAGACGCTGACCGACAGCCTGACGAACCGGTACTTCTCGGCCAGCATGGGCAAGTGGTCGCCGGACTCCGGCGAGACCGTCGCCGAGCGGCTCGGGCTGATCGTCGGCGCGGCCATGGGGTACGAACCCGAGGACCTGCCGTGGGAGGTGCCGCTCGTCGAGCTGGGCCTGGACTCGCTGATGGCGGTGCGGATCAAGAACCGCGTCGAGTACGACTTCGACCTGCCACCCATCCAGCTCACGGCGGTGCGCGACGCCAACCTCTACAACATCGAGCAGCTGATCCAGTACGCCGTCGAGCACCGCGACGAGGTCGAGCAGCTGCACGAGCACCAGAAGACGCAGACGCCCGAGGAGATCGCCAAGGCGCAGGCGATGCTGATCAGCGGCGCGACGCCCGCCACCGTGGCCGCGCCCGCGCC
Organism: Mycobacterium sp. E2462; assembly: GCF_001672685.1. Classification (NCBI taxonomy): domain Bacteria; kingdom Bacillati; phylum Actinomycetota; class Actinomycetes; order Mycobacteriales; family Mycobacteriaceae; genus Mycobacterium; species Mycobacterium sp. E2462. The sequence goes on along the minus strand of NZ_LZKC01000219.1, from coordinate 8,687 downwards.
GGACCCGCAGGCCGAGCCCGAAACGCAGGCCGAGCAGTCGACGCCGGCACCGCCGCTGTCCGACGTGCCGATCCCGCCGCCGCCGACCGACCCGACCGGCCCGGCGAAGAACGGATCCAACGGCGCCCAGCCGGCGGCCGCCCCGGACCTGGCCGCGGCCGCGGGGGCGCTGTCCCAGGAGGCGGTCGCCAAGGCGCTCAACTCCGACGTGCCGCCGCGCGACGCGGCCGAGCGGGTCACCTTCGCCACCTGGGCGATCGTGACGGGCAAGTCGCCGGGCGGCATCTTTAACCCGCTGCCCAAGCTCGACGAGGAGTCCGCGGCCAAGCTGGCGCAGCGCCTCTCGGAGCGGGCGGAAGGGCCGATTTCCGCGGAGGACGTGCTGACGTCGGCCACTATCGAAGCGCTCGCCGAGAAGGTGCGCCAGTACCTCGAATCCGGGCAGGTCGACGGGTTCGTCCGCACCCTGCGGCCGCGTCCCGAGGGCAGCACCAAGCCGCCGGTGTTCGTGTTCCACCCGGCGGGCGGGTCGACGGTGGTCTACGAGCCGCTGCTCAACCGGCTGCCGGCGGACCTGCCGGTGTACGGCCTGGAGCGGGTCGAGGGCACCGTGCAGGAGCGGGCCGCCCAGTACGTGCCGAAGCTGTTGGAGCTGGGCGGCGACCAGCCGTTCATCCTGGCCGGGTGGTCGCTCGGCGGCGCGCTGGCCTACGCCTGCGCTATCGGGTTGAAGCGGATGGGCGCGAACGTCGCCTTCGTCGGCATGATCGACACCGTGCGGGCCGGCGAGGAGATCCCGCAGACCAAAGAGGAGACCCGCAAGCGCTGGGACCGCTACGCGAAGTTCGCCGAGCGCACCTTCAACGTCGAGATCCCCGCGATCCCCTACGAGCAGCTCGAGGAGCTCGACGACGAGGGACAGGTCAAGTTCGTGCTGGACATCGTCCAACAGAGCGGCGTGCAGGTGCCCGGCGGCATCATCGAGCACCAGCGCACGTCGTACCTGGACAACCGGGCGTTGGAGACGGTCCAGATCGAGCCGTACGACGGCCACGTCACGCTCTACATGGCCGATCGCTACCATGACGACGTCATCGAGTTCGAGCCGCGCTACGGCGTCCGGCAGCCGGACGGTGGCTGGGGCGAGTTCGTCGCCGACCTCGAGGTCGTGCCGATCGGGGGCGAACACATCCAGGCCATCGACGAGCCGATCATCGCCAAGGTGGGCGCGCACATGACCGAGGCTTTGAACGAGATCGCGCGCGGCGTGGACGCGCACAGCGGCCGGACGAGTGAGGTGGGCAACTAGTGACCGAGACAGCTCCAGCGCAACTGCCCGTGATCCACACGACGGCCGAGAAGCTGGCCGAGCTGCACGCCCGCCTGGAGCTGGCCAAGGAGCCGGGCGGCGAGAAGGCCGCCGCCAAGCGCGACAAGAAGGGCATCCCGAGCGCGCGCGCCCGGGTGCACGCGCTGGTCGACCCCGGCACCTTCATGGAGGTCGGGGCGCTGGCGAAGACGCCGAACGACCCGACCGCCCTGTACGGTGACGGCTGCATCACCGGGCACGCGATGATCGACGGCCGCCCCGTCGGGGTCTTCTCCCATGACCAGACCGTCTTCCAGGGCACGGTCGGCGAGATGTTCGGGCGCAAGGTCGCCCGGCTGATGGAGTGGTGCGCGATGGTCGGCTGCCCGATCATCGGCATCCAGGACTCCGGCGGCGCCCGGATCCAGGATGCCGTCACCTCGCTGGCGTGGTACGCCGAGCTGGGGCGCCGCCACGAGGCGCTGTCCGGGCTGGTGCCGCAGATCTCGCTGATCTTCGGCAAGTGCGCCGGCGGCGCCGTGTATTCGCCCATCCAGGACGACCTGCTGGTCTCGGTGCGCGACCAGGGCTACTTCTTCGTCACCGGGCCCGACGTGATCCGCGAGGTCACCGGCGAGGACGTCACCCTCGACGAGCTCGGCGGCTCTGACGCGCAGGCCCGCTACGGCAACATCCACCACGTGGTGAATTCCGAGGCCGAGGCGTTCCAGTACGTGCGGGACTTCCTGTCGTTTCTGCCCAGCAACTGCTTCGAGAAGCCGCCGATCGTCAATCCGGGCCTGGAGCCGGAGGTCACCCCGACCGACCTGGAGCTCGACGCGATCGTGCCGGACTCCGACAACGCGGCCTACGACATGCACGAGATCCTGCTGCGGATCTTCGACGACGGCGACTTCCTCGAGGTCGCCGCGCAGCACGGGCCCGCCATCATCACCGGGTACGCCCGCGTCGACGGCCACCCCGTCGGGGTGATCGCCAACCAGCCGATGCACATGTCGGGGGCCATCGATAACGAGGCGTCCGACAAGGCGGCGCGGTTCATCCGGTTCTCCGACGCGTTCGACATTCCGCTGGTCTTCGTCGTGGACACGCCGGGCTTCCTGCCCGGCGCCGAGGAGGAGAAGCGCGGCATCATCAAGCGCGGCGGCCGGTTCCTGTACTCCGTGGTGGAGGCCGACGTGCCGAAGGTGACCATCACCATCCGCAAGTCTTACGGCGGGGCGTACGCGGTGATGGGGTCGCGGCAGCTGACCGCCGACTTCAACTTCGCCTGGCCCACCGCGCGCATCGCGGTGATCGGCGCCGAGGGCGCGGCGCAGCTGTTGATGAAGCGTTTCCCCGACCCGAACACGCCCGAGGCGCAGCAGATCAAGAAGGACTTCATCGAGGGCTACAACCTCAACATGGCGATCCCGTGGACCGCGGCGGAGCGCGGATTCATCGACGCGGTGATCGACCCGCACGAGACGCGGCTGCTGCTGCGCAAGTCGATGCGCCTGCTGCGGGACAAGGAAGTGTGGTCCCGGGTGGCCCGCAAGCACGGCCTTATCCCGATCTAACGACGGGCGACTCCCGCTGCAATGGACAGCGGTCCGACCGCCACTGAAGATGGTCGTATCGCGCCGTCGACCCGACGGCGAACCGAATGTCCGGAGGCACGATGGACGACGCCGCCGCGATTTCCGACTTGGGCGCGGCCATCAAACGGCGCAGCGAAGAGATATCGCGCAACATGACCGCCGCGGTCTACGCGCAGATCGATTTCTACAAGCACGATTCGTCGCCGAGCCACCAGAGCGTGCTCGACAGTTGCCGCGCCAACCTCGATTTCGTGTTGAGCGGTCTGATCGCCGAGCAGTCGACGAACGCCAGTAGCGCGACGCGCACCGGAGACGAGCGGGCTCGCGGCGGTGTGCCGCTGCACAGCCTTATCGCGAGCCACCGTGTCTCGTCGAACGAGGTGTGGCAGGCGCTGCATTCGACCGTCGGCAATTTCGTCGAACTGTCGCGGGAAGCGATGCTTGCGGTGGCCGAACGCGTCGGTTACGCCCAGCACGTCTACGTCGAGACAGGGGTGCGAGCACACCGGCAGCGCAGTCTGCTCCAGGCGGTTGGTGACCAGGCCGAGTACGCGGGGCTCGTCGAAGCATTGTTCCGGGGTGTGGCGTTACCGGGCCGAAGTCTGTGGGAGATCGCCGAACTCGTCCGGATTCCACGGCGCGGTCCGTACGTGGTGGTGGCCATGAGGGACGATGGCACGGGGCAGGCACCGCCCGCCGATATCGGCATGCGGTTGCGAGCCCTCGATATTTATTCCGCATGGCGCCGAGTGGGCGACTCGCAAGTCGGCGTCGTCTGCTTGCCGACGGAGTCGGCGCGCGAACAACTGCTGGCTGCCTTGAACCGGTGGGCGACCGGGGGCGCCGGTGTCAGCGCCGAATTCACCGATTTGGCCGACGTGCCCACGGCTCTGCACTACGCCCAAGTCGTGGTGGATCGCGCCAACGACGCTGAGCCCGTTGTGGTGGTCGGCAACGCCGCGTTGGAACTGGTCGCGCTCGTGGATCCCGCCATCAGCCGCCGCTTGGCCGCCTCGGTGCTGGGTCCGTTGAACGCGCTGCCGACCGACGAGCGCGACTTGCTCCGCCGGATCTTCACGGCCTGGACGACGCACCGGGGCTCGATACCCGAAACGGCGGCCGCGCTGTACTGTCACCCGAACACGGTTCGTTACCGCTTGCAGCGCATCGAGCAACTCACCGGCCGGTCGGTGCGCGCACCGACCGAATTATCCGAGCTGTGTTTGGCTTTCGAGATCGTCGCCAAGCTTCCGGCGCTGCCCTGACTCAGGGCTGCAGTATCACCGATCCGTGCGTCTTGCGCGCTTCCAGATCCCGATGGGCCTGGGCAGCATCGGCGAGCGGATAGCGGTCGCCGACCGTTATCGAAATGACCCCGTTCGCAATGGCATCCATCAATTCGCCTGCTCGCCAACTAAATTCGTCATAATTTCGGTTGAAGTGGATCCGTGACGGCCGGGTCAGGTACACCGATCCGGCGGCGTTGAGGCGTTGTGGGTCGACGGGCGGCACGGGCCCACTGGATGCGCCATACAGCGCCAAGGTGCCGCGCACCGCAAGGCTCGCCAGGCTGGCGTCGAAGGTCGTCTTCCCGACGCCGTCGTAGACCACGGCCGCGCCCGTGCCGTCGGTGCGTGCTCGCACTGCCGCGCCGAATTCGGCTGCGTCCGTCGGGTAGTCGAGGACGTCCACGGCCCCGGCCGCGCGGGAAAGCTGTGCCTTGTGCGGGGTGGAGACCGTGGTAATGACCCGCCCGCCCAGGCTGGTGGCCCATTGCGTCAGGATCAGTCCGACCCCACCGGCTCCGGCGTGCAGCAACACCGGATCGCCCTCCCCGACGGGATACAGCGAGTGCGTGAGGAAGTGGGCGGTGAGGCCCTTCAACAGGGCAGCGGCCGCGACGTCGGGACCTATGGCATCTGGCACCACGGCGGTCAGATTGGCTGGCGCCAAGCAATATTCGGCGTACGTGCCCTGTGCGTCGGCAGAGACCACGCGATCGCCGACCTTGACCGTGTCGACGTCGGGGCCCACTTCGGCAACAATGCCGCACACCTCGCTACCGACGACGAACGGCAACTCGCGCGGATACAGGCCGGTGCGGAAGTACGTGTCGATGAAGTTGACGCCGATCGCCTCGGCCTTGACCACGATCTGGCCGGGTCCCGCCGTCGGCACCGGCCGATCCACCGGAGTGAGTACTTCGGGGCCGCCCAGTTGGGAAACTTCGATAGCCCGCATCAGCCGAGGTGCGCCGGTTTGGGCGTGGTCGGCACGACGATGACCGTCGGCCCATCGGCGCGAAGCGCGGCCTCGAATTGCTTGACCAGGTCGTGCAGGGTGTCGACGTTGACCGCGTTCAGTCCGAAACCCGTTGCTAGAGAAGCGATGTCCAGCCCCGGTAGATCCAGCCCCGGCACACCGGGAGTCTTCTCCAGCACCGCGAAGGACTTCAGCACGGAGTACTCGCCGTTGCGCATCACCACGAACACGATGGGCAGCTTGTGCTGCGCCGCGGTCCAGATGGACTGGATCGAGTACTGGAAGGAGCCGTCACCGATGGTCGCCACGACGTGGCGCTTGCGTCCTGCGGCCCGGTCGCCGAGCGCGACACCCACCGCCGCGGGAACCGCCCAGCCGATCCCGCCACTGCCGGTGGCAAAGAAGCCACCCGACCTCCGGGTCGGCAGCCACCGCAGCTGCTCGGCCAGCGTGGAGGTGGACTCGTTCACCAGCGGCGAATCCACCGGCTTGACCGTGGACAGGGCCGAGTAAACGGCGTCGGGTTGCAATGGCGCCGAGGCGGAGGCCACCGCGCCGGGGCCGCGCTCGACCGCCGGGGGAACGGATCGGTCGCCGCGCGCCGTCACCAACTGGGTGAGCTGTTCGACGGCCAGCTTGGTGTCACCGAGCAGACTGTGCCCGACGGGTGCGGCGCCGGTGAGCGCGGGATCGGTGGTGAGTTGAATCAACTCGGTGCCCTCGGGCAGGTAGTCGCCCGCCACGAAGGGGTAGTAGCGGAACACCTGCGCGCCCACCACGATCGCGAGATCGTGGCCACGCAGCGTTTCCTCGACGCCGGCCAGTGTCATCGGCAATTGGCCCTGCCACAGCGGATGGTCCTCGGGGAACGACACCCGGTCCGGTAAGGGCGAGCTGTAGACCGGCGCATGCACCTTCTCGGCGAACGCGATCCCCGCGTCCCAGCCGCCGGCGCGGTCGAACTCCGGACCGAACATGATCAGTGGCCGTTGGGCGCCGTTGATCCGCTCGGCGAATTCGGCGAGCCGTTCGGCGTCGGGCAGGATGCGGTGGCTCGCGGTACGGACCACCGCAGGACCCAGCGCGGGCTTCTCCCAGTCGTCGAGCGGAATCGACAGATAGACGGGCCCGGCCGGCGGCTGCACGGCGATGGTGTACGCACGCATGAACGCGGCCGGGACGTCTTCGGCGCGTGCCGGCTCGTAGGCCCACTTCACCCACGGCTTCACCAGTAGCGTCGCGTCAGGGTTGCTCAGATATGGCTCACAGAGCACCATTTCGCGAGTCTGCTGTCCGGCGGTGACGATAAGTGGCGTGTTGCTCTTGTAAGCGGCGATCAGGCTGCCCATCGCGTTGCCGGTGCCGGCTGCGGTGTGGATGTTCACCAGCGTGGGTCGCCCGGCCGATTGGGCGAACCCGTCGGCCATGGCCACTACCGAGGCCTCCTGCAGCCCAAGGATGTAGTCGAAGTCGGCGGGAAAGTTCTTCAGGAACGTCTGCTCCGTCGAGCCGGGGTTGCCGAAGACAGTCGTCAGTCCGAGTTCGCGCAGCAGGTCGTAGGTCACCTCGTGGACCGACTTCTGCGGTGATGGCATCGCATGCACTCCCTGTTCGTCGCGCGCCGGGTGTCGGCGGCGCCGAGACTAAATGCTGCCCACTGCGCATACCGCTGCCAATGTGTCGGAGCACAGCGATTAGCGACGGCGGCTGTGCCGGCGCACAGCGGCGCCGACCCAGGCGGTGCGCGGAAGGGTCTGGCCGCGCGGATACCCCCGCCGCACCGTGCGGTCGAGGATGCCCAGCGTCGCCCGCAGCGCGCTCTCGGGCACCACCGGGAAGATGTCGGCATCGCGCCACTGCTGGTCGATCCGCGACCAGTCGTAGAACGAGGTCACCACGGTGCGCGACTCGTCGCCGTCGTCGGGCCGTAGCCGGTAGCCGTAGACGTGGCCGATCTGCGGGCGGATCCGCTCCAGGATGGTCCACGCGATCAGCCGGTCCGGCTCGAATTCCTCGATGCGCACCGTCACGTCGTAGCGGCCCATCTCGGGGAAGTCGTTGAGCGCCTCGCGGTCCATGTGGACGACGAAGCTGTCGCCGACCGCGGTCACCGGGTCGCCGTCGGCGTCCTGCAGCATGCCGGACGCGTCGATCGCCACGTGGCCCTGCGGGTCGCATAGCACCGCGAAGACGGCGGCGGCGGGCGCGGCGATGGTGCGGTCGATCTCGATGCGATCAGTCATGAAACGCCCCCGCCATGAGCTCGTCGAAGTGGACCAGCGCGTCGTCGGAGTCGGCGTCGAGGCCGCGCAGCGGGCCGGGATCGGCGAGGTAGCGCTGCGCGTGCAGGCGCGCGACCAGGGCCTTGCGGTCACCGCCGCGGGTCGCGCGCTCCCAGGCGGCTTGCTCGGTCAGCAACGCCGCGGCGTAGACGTCGCCCATGAACTGCGCCAGCGGGTACAGCCGCGCCTCGGCGGTGTCCCGGTCGAGCTTGCCCCACGCGGTGATCGCCGCGTCCAGGTCTTCGATGCGCCCGGCCACCAGCCGCGTGGTCTCGTCGTCGTCGGACACCGACACCGCGTCGCGCAGCCGCGCCAGCAGCGTCTCGTGGGCCCGCGTCTGCTCGATTCCGCGCCGCACGTCCAGGCACAAGATGTTGTCCGGCCCCTCCCAGATGGTGTTGACCTGGGCGTCGCGCAGCAGCCGGGCCACCGGCCAGGTCTCGATGTAGCCGTTGCCGCCGTGGATCTCGATGGCGTCGGAGGCGGCCGTGATGCCCAGCCGGCACACCTTGAGCTTGGTGACCGGCACCGCGATGCGCTGCCGGATCCCGCGCGGCTGCCGGTGGTTGGTGGCGCCGGTGCCGTCGAACACCATCGCTTGCGCGGCCTCGACGTCGACGATCAGCTCGGCGAGCTTGCGGCGCATCAGCGGCTTGTCGATGAGGGCCCCACCGAACGCGTGCCGCCGCCGCGCGTAGGACAGCGACTCCACCAGCGCGCGTCGCGCGTTGCCGAGGCCGAACAGGGCGATGCCGAGCCGGGCGGCGTTGGTGAGCTCCATCATCCGGCCCAGCCCCTTGCCGTCCGCGGGACCGGCCGACGGCTGCCCTTCGCGCGGCGGCTCGGACAACAGGAACGCCTCGGCGTCGACGAATTCGACCTCGCCCGACGCCACCGAGCGGGTGCCGAGCTTGTCCTTGAGCCGGCGGATCCGCACCCCGTTGCGCGACCCGTCGCGGCGGGTGCGCAACACCAGGAAGTTCGCGACGCCGCGGCTGGTGTCCGGCGCTCCCTCGGGCTTGGCCAGCACGACGAACGCCTCGCCGGCGCAGTTGGAGGCGAACCACTTAAAGCCGTTGAGCAGCCACGCGTCACCGACGCGGGTCGCCGTCGTCTCGAGCGCGCCGAGGTCGGAGCCGCCGGTGCGCTCGGTCAACAACTGCGCCGTCTCACCGGCCCACTCGCCGGCGGCGAACTTGGCCAGGACGTGGTCGCGCACGTCGGCCGGCGCGT
>NZ_LZKC01000218.1:0-1260 GCF_001672685.1 Mycobacterium sp. E2462 | reverse complement strand
CGCCGACTACCACGACGACGACCACCACGGTGCCGATGACGACGGAGTGGATTCACGTGCCGCTGCTGCCGATCCCGATACCCGTCCCGGTGCCGGCGCAGCAGGCGCCGCAACAGCAGGCGCCGCAGGCTCCGCAATACCCGCAATATCCGGGGAACGCCCAGTACCCGGGCAGCTATCCGTACCCCGGTGGCTCGCAGAGCCCGTATCTGGGCGGGGGCTACTAGAGCCCTCCGGTACGCCGCTCGCTTCCCGAGCGCGGCGCGCCGCCCGCGGGTAGGTTGGTGCTACCCAGTTCGGGCGGGGTGTGTGTCCTTGTGTTGCCCTCGTTGAGGGCTCGACAGCGACCCGCCGGGAGAGCGCCCGGTGGGGCGCAGCGGACCCGGGAGGCGCTCGTGGCGCGAGTCGACATCGTGCTCGGGGTGTCGGTGGCGCCCGACACCGTCCGGCTGGTGGTCATCGAGGGGCAGAACGCCGACGGTGTCACCGTCGACCAGGACGAGTTCGAGGTCGCCGACGACGCCGTCGAGCGGGTGGTCGCGGCCATCGGGGGCACCCGTGAAGGGGCGGCCGACGGTGGCTACCAGCTGGCTACCACCGGGATCACCTGGACCGACCCGGCCACGGCCGGCGCCCTGCGGGACGCCATCGCGGCCCATGACGTCGGCAGCGTCATGTTGGTCTCTCCGCTGCTGGCCGCGGCCGCCCTGGCTCAGACGGTGGGCGCCGCGCTGGGTTACCGCCACATCGCCATGCTCTTCGTCGAACCCGAGGCCGCGACGCTGGCCGTCGTGGACGTCGGCGACGGATCGATCGTCGACCTGCACCGCCACCAGGTGGCCGCTGTGGAGGCGGGGGCGCAGGCCGCCCAGTTGGCGACGATGGTGGCCGCTCTGGACGCGCGCGGCTCCCGCGCCGACGGCGTGTTTCTCGTCGGCTGCGGCGCCGACATTGTCGGCCTCAAGCCGGCGCTGGAGGCGGCCACCTCCCTGTTGCTCACCGCCCCGGAGGAGCCGGACATGGCCCTGGCCCGCGGCGCCGCGCTGGCCTCGGCGAACGCGCCGCTGTTCGCGTCGACCACGGCCGCGCTGGCCTACGCCCTGGATCCCGGCACCGGGGAGATGAATCCGCGCCAGCTCGCCCCGGCCTACCTCGACGTGTGGGGCAACGCCGACGTCACCGCCGGGGCGCTGGCGTACAGCGCCGTGGACGACGAGGAGGACCAGCACGCCCCGAGCGTCGACCGGGCGCGGCGCGCCA
>NZ_LZKC01000217.1:0-6167 GCF_001672685.1 Mycobacterium sp. E2462 | reverse complement strand
CGGGGAAGCGGGCGGCCAGCCGGGCCGCCGTCGTCGCGAGGTGCGCGTCGACGAAGATCACCGCGCTGGTCGCGGGGTCGGCGTCGCCGATCAGCGTCAGCAGGGCCGGCACCGTCGGCGCCTGCGCCACCGCGTCGATCGTCGGCCCCTCGGAGACGAAACCGGCCTGCCGGCGGTAGAACTCGTGATCCCGCAGGTAGTCCTCGGCGTCGCGTTCGACCAGGGTCAGCGCCGGCAGCGGCACGGCCCCGGGCGGGGTGTAGAAGTCGCGTTCCAGCGCCCGCTGGGTCAGGTCGGCGCACAACGCCAATGTCAATTGCGAAGTGCCGCAGACGAATACGCGCCTCGTGCGGGCCGTCGCGACGATACCGTCGAGCAGCCGGCCGGCGGTGACCTCGTACTTGCCGACCACGTCGGCCGCCCAGCGTGTGTCGGACCCGCCGAACTGCTGGGCGCGCCACGCCTGCGCCAGCCACGGGTCGTCCATGCGCACGATGAGCGGCAGCCGCCGCCGGTGCGCCACCTCGGCCAGCCGCCGGCTGATCAGGTCCAACCACAGTAGGTTGATCGCCGGGTCGGGCGCCATCAGATACAGCCGGGACAGGCGCCGCCACAGCCGCAGCGACACCAGCGTCGACGGGTTGTTGAAGTCCACCAGCACCACACGGGCGCCCTGCCTGCGGGCGCGCTGCACTCGGTCGTCGCTGGCGCCGGTGATGACCACCAGCGTGCTGCGCCGGTCCAGCGTCCGCGCGACCGCGCTGATCATCGACTGGGTGTCGGCGTCGACGCCGACGATCGCGGTGACGGAGTCCGCGAAGTTGGCCCGTAGCCGGTCCACCTGGGACCGGAACACGCCGACGACGACGCCGCCCAGGCCGGTGAAGATGGCCGCCAGCGCCGCGATCCGCGCCAGTTCCAGGCCGACCGGGGTGGGGTTCGGACAGGTGCGACCGCCCACCGAGAAGTCACTGGTGCTGCCCTTGACCAGGCTGGCCGTCGCCATCAGCGGGGTGAAGAACGCCGGGTGGTTGGCGTCGTGACAACCCCAGTACGACGTCAGCCCCAGCACCGCCCCCATGCTGACGAGCACAGCGATCACGGTGAACGAAACCCCGACGACGCGGTGGCTGGTGTCCGAGCGGAAGGTCAGCACGCACGCCGCGATGAGCACGGCGACCACGATGGCCAGCGTCGGCATCGACCCGGGGCGGCCGAACCAGGCGAGCGACGGCGGCAGCCTGTCGATCACCGACGGCCACAGGTCCAGGACGGCGAGATAGAGGATCAGCAGCAGCCCGGCCGCGGTGACGACCCAGCGCAGCGCGGGAGCCGGGGCCCTCCTGGGACGCATGCGCCGATCTCCCTTCGCGGCTGTTCGGACGTCGAACAGTACACGCCAAAGGGTAAGGGGCGAGTGAGTTGCTAGCCCGCGAATCGCGACAGCCGCGCCGACAGGTGCGGGACCAGCCCGCCGTCGGCGTCCACCCGTTCCTCGACGTAGGCGAGGTCGCCGCCCTCGACGATGCCGTAGAGCCGTTTCGCGCCCCCGACCAGCACGCCCGAGCGGCTGCGGGCCAGGGCGTCGGTGACCAACTCCCACGACGACTGGTTGCGCGGCCGCCCGTAGAACAGCTCGACGTAACCGGCCGAGTGCGCCAGCAGCACCTCGATCGCCTGCGATTCGCTGGGATCGTCGGGGTCGCTGACGAAGCGCCAAAAGCCCGTCTCGCGCAGGCCGCGCTCCTGGTAACCACCCGCCTCGTCGAGCCGCCAGGACCGCGACTCCCAGATCAGGTAGTCACCCCCGTCGTGGGATACCACGATCTGCTGGCCGAAGCGGTAGTCGCCGTCGTGCCCGCGGCCCTCGCCCTCGCCGCGCCAGACGCCGACCAGCGGAAGCAGCGCCAGCAGCGCGTCGCTGAGGTCGGCGCCCTCGCGCAGGTTGGCCGTGTCCGGGGGGAAGGGCGAGTCGTCGAAGGCCGGGATGTTGCGGCCGGCGGTCAGCTTCGCGCGTTCCGCGGCGGCCGCCACCGCGCGATCCCCGGAGCCGGCAGCGCTCGCCGGTTCGTGGGAGGTCACGATTCGTCGGTAATGAGCCGGTAGAGCGTGTAGAGGGCGAACCAGGAGATCACCACGACCGCCACCACCAGCATGATCTCGTAGAAAAGAACCACGGGGTCAGTCTATTCGCCCGGCGCGGGCCGAGCGGCGGTGGCCGGCGCTCAGGCGATCTTGACGTCGACCTCGTGGACGCCCGCGCCCGACGGCGACACCACGGCGTTGCCGTTACCGGAGGCGGACAACGCGCGCAGCGTCCACGATCCCGGCGCGGCGAAGAACCGGAAGTCGCCGGTGGCCGACGCGACCACCTCGGCGGTGAACTCGTCGGACGAGTCCAGCAGCCGCACGAACGCGCCGCCGACCGCCTGGCCGTCGCTGTCCACGACGCGCCCGGTGATCACCGTTTCCTTCTCCAGGTCGACGCTGGCGGGCAGTGTCAGTCCTTGCTTGGGTGCAGAGCACATATCAGCTTCCCAACTCGATCGGGGCGCCCACCAGGGAGCCGTATTCCGTCCAACTTCCGTCGTAGTTCTTGACGTTGCGGTGCCCGAGGAGTTCGCGGAGCACGAACCAGGTGTGCGACGAGCGCTCCCCGATGCGGCAGTAGGCGATGGTCTCCTTCTGGCCGTCCAGGCCGGCGTCGGCGTAGAGCTTGGCCAGCTCCTCGTCGGACTTGAAGGTGCCGTCCTCGTTGGCGGCCTTGCTCCACGGGACGTTGATCGCACCGGGGATGTGGCCGGGCCGTTGGCTCTGTTCCTGGGGCAGGTGCGCGGGCGCCAGGATCTTGCCGGAGAACTCGTCGGGGGACCGCACGTCGACGAGGTTCTTGGTGTTGATGGCCGCGATCACCTCGTCGCGGAACGCCCGGATGCTGGTGTCCGGTGCGGACGCCGTGTAGGAGGTCGCCGGCCGACTGACGGCGTCCCGGGTCAGCGGGCGGCCGTCGAGTTCCCACTTCTTGCGGCCGCCGTCGAGCAGCTTGACCTGCGCGTGCCCGTAGAGCTTGAAGTACCAGTAGGCGTAGGCGGCGAACCAGTTGTTGTTGCCGCCGTAGAGCACGACGGTGTCGTCGTTGGCGATGCCGCGGTCACTGAGCAGCTTGGAGAACTGCTCGGCGTCGACGAAGTCACGCTTGACCGGGTCCTGCAGGTCGGTGCGCCAGTCCAGCCGGACGGCGCCCGGCAGGTGGCCGGCGTCGTAGGCGCTGGTGTCCTCGTCGACCTCCACGAAGACGACGCCGGGGGAGTCGAGATTGCTCTGGGCCCAGTCCGCGGAGACCAGGACGTCGGAGCGTGCCATGAAACGGGATCCTTTCGATCGCTTGGGGTGGGGCGCCGGTCAGGCCGGACGCGCGCCGGTGCGCAGGCGCGCCACCAGCGGGTAGAGCTGACAGCCCAGGCAGATGCCGAAGGCCGCGTTGAGGAAGGCGGCCGCCAGGGCCGCCGCGGTGGCGATGACGCCGCCCAGGAAGGCGCCGGCCGCGAAGGCGACGACCGCGACGACGGCGAAGACGAGGCCGACGAGCTGCGCGAACTTCAGCGGCGCGACGGGTTCGCGTTCCCGGACCGGCCCGAGCCGGGGCGCGACGGCACGGGCAAAGATGCGGCCGTAGGGGTGCTTGCGGGGTCCGCCGACCGCGCCGATCGCGAAGATGACCGCCTGCACGCCGAGGATCGCGGCGGCCGCGAGCGGGTTGACCGCCGCGACCACAAGGGCCAGCACAAGGACGGCGGTGGTGACCCAGGCCGCAAAGCGCGGCCCACGCACGTCGACGAGGTCGGGTTGCGCGGTGGTGTTGCTGCTCGGCACGGTACTACTCCTCGATACGCCTGCTGCGGGGATATGACGGCGGGGGAGACACGCCTCGGTCAGGATCCGGGCTGCTCCGAGTGCTACGCGACGGCGCGGCTACTCAGCGGCAACAGCAACAACAACAGCCCGCGGTGCGGCACAGTTCTACTGCGCGTCGCTGAATGAGCACGGGCTCAGGGCGGGCTGACACGACGGCAAGCTTACCCAATGACCCGGTCATACGGCCAACAGCGTCGCGCCGCGACGGCCCTCAGGACTGCCGGAAGCCGTCCAGCGTCACGGTCACGCCGTAGGTGATGCCCTCGATGATGACGTCGGAGCCGCGCGCCCCTTCGGTCTTGGGGGCGACGCCGAACGGGAGCCGCTGGTTGGGCAGCCGGGCGGCGAACGCGTGCAGCACCGCGTCCTTCTTGTCGGCCGGCACCGACTGGTTGGCGGTGTTGGCGCCGGTGAGCACGCCGGTAGGGCTGAACACCAGCGTCGCCGGGTCGTCGGGGGCGATCGACAGGTCGACCGACACGCTGACGCGGCGGCCGAAGCCCGCCGACTTCGGGGTGCCGGTGAAGACCAGACCGTGGCTGCCCGAGATGCCCGATTCGGTGGTGCCGCCGGTGGCGTCGTTGGTCTCCTGCGGCGGCGCCTCGACCATCAGGTCGGTGATGCCCAGGTAGCGCCCGAGGTACAGCGACCCGATGATGATGCGGCTCTCGAGTTTGCCCACCGGCAGCTTCGCGTCGGGCCGGATCAGCCAGGACGCGTATGTCAAGTCGATCGAGTGCATAGTGGCTTCGAGCGTGGCTTTGCCGACCGTCGCGTGGTCGACGTCGTTGGCCTTGATCTCGAGCTCGTTGTAGTGCCGCCGCAACGCCTGCGGGATGAACGGGAACGCCAGGATCGCGACGAACGGGTCCGACCCCAGGTTCGCCGCCCTGCGGACGCTGGACGACAGCCGGTATTCGGCATAGATGCTGGTCCCGTAGTCGACGCCGACCGCGCCGAGCGCGACGATCGCCACGGCGCTCGCCGTGGCGATCCCGGCCATCACAAGCTTGCGCACCCGCACATTGTGGCGCAACCACCCGCACCACCCGACCGGCGGAGGGGTGCTCGGCGGGGAGGTGGTGGGGCTCACACCGGCCCGTATGACACGCGAAAAAACCAGGTAGCACGTTAAAGTTGGGTGGCCTGGTAACTAACGCGTTATGGCGTTGTGAATTTGGGAGATGCCGTTCCCCCGAGCAGGAGGGACTAGTTGGAGCTACTACTGCTGACCTCGGAGCTGCATCCCGACCCGGTCCTCCCGTCGTTGTCGCTGCTGCCGCACACCGTCCGCACCGCGCCGCCCGAGCCGTCGTCGTTGCTCGAGGCCGGGACCGCCGACGCCGTGTTGGTCGACGCGCGCACCGACCTGTCGTCGGCGCGCGGGCTGTGCAGGTTGCTGAGCACGGCGGGCCGATCGGCGCCGGTGCTGGCGGTGGTCAGCGAGGGCGGCCTGGTGGCGGTCAGCGCCGACTGGGGACTCGACGAGATCCTGCTGCCGACCACCGGGCCCGCCGAGGTCGACGCCCGGCTGCGTCTGGTGGTCGGGCGCCGCGGCGGCCAGGCCGACCAGGAGAGCGCGGGCAAGGTCAGCCTGGGCGAGCTGGTGATCGACGAGGGCACCTACACGGCGCGGCTGCGGGGCCGCCCGCTCGACCTCACCTACAAAGAGTTCGAGCTGCTCAAGTACCTGGCCCAGCACGCCGGGCGGGTGTTCACCCGAGCGCAGCTGCTGCACGAGGTGTGGGGCTACGACTTCTTCGGCGGCACCCGCACCGTCGACGTCCACGTCCGCCGGCTGCGGGCCAAGCTCGGACCCGAATACGAGGCGCTGATCGGAACCGTGCGCAACGTCGGCTACAAGGCGGTCCGGCCGGCGCGCGGGCGGGCGCCCGTCGCGGAACCCGAGGACGACGACGACATCGACAGCGAAGCGCAGGGCGCCGAGGACCCGCTGGCCGATCCGTTGCGCAGTCAGTGACCCCGGCGTACTGGTCGGCCGACTGGCGCCCCGCGCTGACCGTTCACCAACAGCAGCAGGTACGCGAATTGGTCGACGCCGCAACCGAAGCCGACGGCGTGGCGCCCGTCGGCGAGCAGGTGTTACGCGAACTGGCCCACCAGCGCACCGCCCACCTGCTCAGCACCGACGCCGCGGGCGCGGTCGTCGGCTATCTCAACCTGGCTCCCCCGCGCGACGGCGACGCCGCCATGGCGGAGCTCGTCGTGCATCCGGCGGCCCGGCGCCGCGG